>NZ_DAMDQC010000009.1:0-58847 GCF_032082325.1 Pantoea sp. CTOTU50773
GCGGCGGACTATGTAGGCGTAACCTTCACCGCGATGAAACAGACGCAGATTACTCCACATTTTACCTTTGGCATCACAATGGGCTGCCGGACGATGCTGGGTGGCGTCCATTGCAGCAACATCTAAAGTGACCTGGCCTTGCAGATATGACGTACTGTCTTTGCCCTGCACCGACACCAGCGCCCACTCGTCGAGGGAGATCAGGGTTAATGGCAGGCGTGAGGCCGCAGCAGGCTGGCGTGGCGGAAGGGTGAAAATCGGCATGGGTGCGTCCTGATTAATAACAATATTGCTTCCAATGTTAAAAGAGCAGTGCTGCTTTGCAACCTGTTTACCTCATCTGGCGCACAAATCGCGTGATAACCCTGCAATGGGTAGAACTGTTGTGCGCAATTTCACGCAGCATTCAGCGCTGCGCCTGCAGGCAGAGAAAAAAGCAGGTACACTGAGCGCCACTGTTTTCAGCCATGGAAAAAAGACACATGGAAATTCATGATAAAGCTCGCGTTCAGTGGGCGTGCCGTCGCGGCATGCTGGAGCTGGATGTCTCCATCATGCCGTTCTTCAAATACGAATATGACTCGCTCACTGACACCGATAAGCAGGTGTTTATCGCCCTGCTCAAGAGTGACGATCCTGACCTGTTTAACTGGTTGATGAACCACGGCGAGCCCGCTGATCCAGAGTTCAAGCGCATGGTGCAACTGATTCAGCAACGCAACCGTGAACGCGGACCGGTTCCAATGTGATGTGCAGCCGTCACGCAGCGCTCGGGCGCTTAACGTGACGCTGTATGTGCTGTTCACCGTTTGGCTGTTGAGTCTTGAGTGGCCCGAGGGCTGGGCGTGGGGCAAAGCCCCGCTGCTGATTCTGATGCTGCTGGAGTGCGGGCGCAATGAGCGTCGGCTCAGGCAGCGCACCGGTCGCTTAGGGCTGGATGAACAGGGTGACTGGCATTGGCGCGGAACGCGCTGGCAATTAGCGCGACAGGCCGACTGGTTGCCTTTCGGCGTGCTGTTGACGTTGCGAAACCAGCAGGGCACGCGCTGGCGGCTGTGGTTGATGATGGATAACCTGCCGCCCTATGCATGGCGCACGCTACGCGCCTGCTGCTTTCTTCGTAATGGGGATGTGTCGCGCTAGAGCAGTGCAGCCGTTTCCGTCAGAATCTGTTCGCACCACTGTTCGACACGATCTTCACTCAGCTCGAACTGATTCACGTCGTCGAGTGCCAGGCCGACAAACTGGGTGCCGTCAGCCGTGAGTGGTTTTTTGCTGGCAAACTCATAGCCTTCCAGCGGCCAGTAACCGACAAACTGCACGCCCATCGGCTGCAGCAATTCATGCAGCATGCCGAGCGCATCTAAGAACCACTCTGAATATTCGGCCTGATCGCCCATGCCGTACAGCGCGACAATTTTACCCTGCAAATTCAGCGCAGGCAGTTGCTGCCACACTGCTTCCCAGTCCTCCTGCAACTCACCGAAATCCCAGGTGGGAATGCCGAGGATCAGCAAATCGTACTGCTCCATCAGCGAGGGATCCTCATCTTTGAGGTTGTGCAGCGTGACTAACTCTTCACCGATAAAATCGCGAATTTTCTCCGCCGTCATCTCGGTGTAACAGGTACTTGAACCGTAAAACAGACCGATATTCATGCAATTAATGCTCTGACTGAAACTCACTTTGGCGCAATTGTACCAGAAGCAGGTGACTTTCAGGCATAATGAGCACGATTTCACACGTGTTTGGGGGGAACCGTGCAGGATAGCGATCTGATTGAACAATTTCTGGATGCGCTCTGGATTGAGCGTAACCTGGCGCAAAATACCCTTGCGTCTTATCGCCAGGATTTGCAAACGCTCACCGGCTGGCTACACCACCACGAACGCACGCTGCTGACGCTGGAAGCGCTCGATCTGCAGCAATTTCTCGCCGAACGCGTCGAAGGCGGCTACAAGGCCACCAGTTCGGCGCGTACGCTTAGCGCGATGCGCCGTCTGTTTCAATACCTCTATCGCGAAAAGCTGCGCAGTGATGACCCCAGCGCACTGCTCTCCGCGCCCAAACTGCCGCAGCGATTGCCAAAAGACCTCAGTGAAAACCAGGTAGAACGTCTGCTGCAGGCACCGAGTATTGATGTGCCGCTTGAGCTACGTGACAAAGCGATGCTGGAACTGCTGTATGCCACCGGTTTACGTGTGTCGGAGCTGGTGGGTTTAACCCTCAGCGACATCAGTTTGCGTCAGGGCGTGGTGCGCGTGATCGGCAAAGGTAACAAAGAGCGACTTGTGCCATTAGGTGAAGACGCGATTTACTGGCTGGAGCACTATATGGCGCACGGTCGGCCGTGGTTGCTGAATGGGCAAACGCTGGATGTGATGTTCCCCAGTAACCGCGCGCAACAAATGACGCGTCAGACTTTCTGGCATCGCATCAAACACTATGCCACCCTTGCCGGTATCGACAGCGAAAAGCTATCACCACACGTGCTACGTCACGCATTTGCCACACATTTACTGAACCACGGTGCGGATTTGCGCGTCGTACAGATGTTGTTGGGACACAGCGACCTCTCCACCACTCAAATTTATACGCACGTGGCTACCGAGCGCCTTCGTCAGTTACATCAACAGCATCATCCGCGTGCTTGAACCGCGGCAACAAGGAATTGAGATGAAAAAACAGTTAACGATGCTGGCATTGCTGGTCAGCGCCTTTGCCGGTCTGGCTCATGCCGATGACAGCGCCATTCAGCAAGCATTGAAAAAACTCGGATTGCAGCAGACAGAGATTCAGTCTTCACCGCTGCCAGGCATGAAAACCGTGTTGACCGAAAGTGGCGTGCTGTACGTCTCTGAAGATGGCAAACACATGATTCAGGGCCCACTATACGATGTTAGCGGTGCGCAGCCGGTAAACGTCACCAACCAGCTACTGGACAAAAAAATCACCGCGCTGGCGCCGGAAATGATCGTTTATAAAGCGCCAAAAGAGCAGCACGTGATTACCGTGTTTACCGACATCACCTGTGGCTACTGCCGTAAGCTGCATGAGCAGATGGCTGACTACAACGCGCTGGGCATCACCGTGCGTTACCTCGCTTTCCCGCGTGAAGGTCTGCACGGTCAGGTGGAAAAAGCCATGCGCGCCATCTGGTGCAGCGCCGATCGCAACAAAGCCTTTGATGCAGCGATGAAAGGCGATGCGCCGCAGATGGATGCGCCAGAAACCTGCAAAATCAATCTGGATAAGCATTATCAACTGGGCATCCTGTACGGCATTCAGGGCACGCCTGCCATTCTTACCGATACCGGCATGATGATCCCTGGCTATCAGGGCCCGCAGGAGCTGAAACAGGTTCTTGATGGTCAGAAGCGAGGCGGTTAATCCACAGTGATGCATTCTGTCGAACTGCGTCGGCGTGAAATCCAGGCCGACGCCAGCTTACCTGATACCTTACCGCCGCTACTGCGCCGCCTTTACCTGCAACGCGGTGTAAAAGAGGCCGCCGAACTTGAGCGCGGTGCCAAAAACCTACTGCCGTGGCAAACCCTGGGTGGCATCGATCAAGCGGTAGCCTTACTGCATCAGATGCTGAAAACCGGTCGCCGTATTATGGTGGTCGGCGATTTCGATGCCGATGGCGCAACCAGCACCGCGTTAACCGTCTTAGCGCTGCGCAGCATGGGCGGCAACGTCGATTATCTGGTGCCGAACCGCTTTGAAGATGGCTACGGTCTGAGCCCTGAAGTAGTTGAGCAGGCGCGCGCGCGCGGTGCGGAGATGATTCTCACCGTGGATAACGGCATCTCTTCCCATGCAGGCGTAGAAACCGCCCATCAGCACGGTATTCCGGTGCTGGTCACCGATCACCACTTGCCTGGCGAAACGTTGCCAGCAGCGGAAGCGATCGTTAACCCGAATCTCAATGACAGTGCCTTCCCTTCGCGGTCGTTGGCCGGTGTGGGCGTGGCGTTTTATCTGATGCTGGCGCTGCGTGCACACCTGCGTTTGCAGAACTGGTTTAGTGATGGCCGAAACGAGCCCAATCTGGCGGAGTGGCTGGATCTGGTGGCGCTAGGTACAGTGGCTGACGTGGTGCCGCTGGATGCCAATAACCGCATTCTGGTGTGGCAGGGCTTGAGCCGCATCCGCGCTGGAAAATGCCGGGCGGGGATTCGCGCGCTGCTGGAGATCGCCAACCGCGATGCGCGTCAGTTGGCGGCCAGCGATCTCGGTTTTGCCGTCGGGCCTCGCCTCAATGCAGCCGGTCGACTGGATGATATGTCGGTCGGTGTGGCACTGCTGCTCACCGAAGACATTGCGCAGGCGCGCATGCTTGCCAACGAGCTTGATGCGCTGAACCAGACGCGCAAAGAGATTGAGCAGGGCATGAAGAGCGAAGCGCTGGCGCTGTGTGATGAGCTGGAACGCCAGCACACCGATTTGCCGCTGGGGCTGGCCTTCTATCATCCCGAATGGCATCAGGGCGTGGTCGGCATTCTGGCCTCACGGCTGAAAGAGCGTTTCCATCGCCCGGTGATCGCCTTCGCGCCAGCGGGCGACGGCACGCTTAAAGGCTCGGGCCGCTCGATTGCGGGGCTGCACTTACGTGATGCACTGGAGCGTCTTGATACGCTCTATCCTGGCTTGATGATCAAGTTTGGTGGGCATGCCATGGCGGCGGGCCTGTCGCTGGAAACCGAGAAGTATGATCTGTTCCGCGAACGCTTCGCCGCGCTGATCGACGAGTGGTTAGATGGTGAAGCGCTGCAGGGTGTGATTTGGTCCGATGGCGAACTGCATGCGCAGGAATTCACGCTGCACACCGCTGAAATGCTGCGTGAAGCCGGTCCCTGGGGCCAGGCTTTTCCGGAGCCAGTGTTCGACGGCCAGTTCAAATTGCTGCAACAAAAGCTGGTGGGCGAGCGCCACCTCAAGGTGATGATTGAGCCTCTGGGCGGCGGCCCACTATTGGATGGCATCGCGTTTAACGTTGATACGACCTTGTGGCCGGATACCAGCGTGCGCCAGGTGAAACTGGCCTACAAACTCGATATCAACGAATACCGTGGCAACCGCTCGGTTCAACTGATTATCGACCATATCTGGCCGCTATAACCGCATCATTCATTCGGGGGCGTCTAAAAGCGCACCCGGTAACCTGCAGCGAGTGACCCTGGTTCGCCATGGTGGGTAACCGAATCCCTTTGGGCGCACTGTTGCGCTATCTCGCATACCTGCAATGCTACAAAGTACGCGCAGTTTCGGGTAAACTAGCGCGTTACTTTTTATCCCCTTTCACCGAATCGTCAAAAAAGACTGAAAAGACATGTTTGAAATTAATCCGGTCAAAAATCGTATTCAAGACCTCACCGAGCGCAGCGACGTTCTTAGGGGGTATCTTTGACTACGATGCCAAGAAAGAACGCCTCGAAGAAGTAAACGCCGAGCTGGAACAGCCGGACGTCTGGAACGAACCTGAACGCGCGCAGGCGCTGGGTAAAGAACGCGCTTCGCTGGAAGCGGTGGTAGAAACCTTAGATCATATGCGTCAGGGCCTGGAAGATGTGCAGGGCTTGCTGGATCTGGCGGTAGAAGCCGACGACGAAGAGACCTTCAACGAAGCCGTTATCGAGCTGGATGGTTTAGAAGCCAAGCTGGGCGAACTCGAATTCCGTCGCATGTTCTCTGGCGAGTATGACAGCGCCGACTGCTACATGGATATTCAGGCCGGTTCTGGCGGTACTGAAGCGCAAGACTGGGCCAGTATGCTGCTGCGCATGTACCTGCGTTGGGCAGAGGCCAAAGGTTATAAAACCGAAATCATTGAAGAGTCAGACGGTGAAGTGGCCGGTACTAAATCCGCCACCATTAAAATCATCGGTGACTACGCGTTTGGCTGGCTGCGTACCGAAACTGGCGTCCATCGCCTGGTGCGTAAGAGTCCATTTGACTCCGGCGGCCGTCGTCATACCTCATTCAGTTCGGTGTTTATCTACCCGGAAGTGGATGACAACATCGATATCGACATCAATCCCGCCGATCTGCGTATCGACGTTTACCGTGCCTCTGGCGCGGGCGGCCAGCACGTTAACAAAACCGAGTCTGCGGTGCGTATTACCCACTTGCCAACCAACATTGTGGTGCAGTGCCAGAACGACCGTTCACAGCACAAAAACAAAGATCAAGCTTTCAAGCAGTTGCGTGCGAAGCTGTACGAATATGAGATGCAGAAGAAAAACGCTGACAAGCAGGCCGCGGAAGACAACAAATCCGACATTGGCTGGGGCAGTCAGATTCGTTCATACGTACTCGACGATTCACGTATCAAAGATCTGCGCACTGGCGTAGAGACGCGCAACACCCAGGCGGTGCTGGATGGCGACATCGACCGCTTCATTGAAGCAAGTTTAAAAGCAGGGTTATAAGGAACCGACATGTCTGAACAACAACCGCAGAGCGCTGATGCCGCCCTTGAGTTAAACAACGAACTGAAAGCGCGTCGCGAAAAACTCAGCGCGCTGCGTGAAAAGGGCATCGCGTTTCCTAACGATTTCCGTCGCGATACCACGTCTGATGTGCTGCACGCCAGCTATGACGCGAAAGAGAACGAAGAGCTGGAAGCGCTCGGCGTTGAAGTGAGCGTGGCTGGTCGTATGATGACCCGCCGCATCATGGGTAAAGCCTCTTTTGCTACGCTGCAAGACGTTGGCGGCCAGATTCAGATCTACGTATCACGTGACGATCTGCCAGAAGGCGTCTACAACGAGCAGTTCAAAAAATGGGATCTGGGCGATATCCTTGGCGCGCGCGGTAAGTTGTTCAAGACCAAAACCGGTGAGCTGTCGATCCACATCACTGAACTGCGTCTGCTGACCAAAGCGCTGCGTCCACTGCCGGATAAATTCCACGGCCTGGCTGATCAGGAAACCCGTTACCGTCAGCGTTATCTCGATCTGATCTCTAACGATGAATCACGTAATACTTTCAAAGTGCGCTCTAAAATCATGGCCGGCATCCGTCAGTTCATGGTTAACCGCGACTTTATGGAAGTGGAAACCCCAATGATGCAGGTGATCCCTGGCGGCGCGTCAGCCCGTCCGTTCATCACCCATCACAATGCGCTCGACATCGACATGTACCTGCGTATTGCACCAGAGCTTTACCTGAAGCGTCTGGTGGTAGGCGGCTTCGATCGCGTGTTCGAGATCAACCGTAACTTCCGTAACGAAGGTATTTCGCCACGTCATAATCCAGAGTTCACTATGATGGAACTCTATATGGCGTATGCGGATTACAAAGATTTGATCGAGCTGACCGAAAGCCTGTTCCGCACCCTGGCGCAGGATGTGCTGGGCACCACTGAAGTGCCTTATGGTGACCACACCTTCGATTTCGGTAAACCGTTTGAGAAGCTCACCATGCGTGAAGCGATCAAGAAATACCGTCCGGAAACCGACCTGAACGATCTGGAAGACTTTGATAAAGCCGTTGCGATTGCCAAATCGCTGCATATCAAAGTAGAGAAGAGCTGGGGTCTGGGCCGCGTCGTCACTGAGATCTTCGAAGAGACCGCAGAAGCACACCTGATTCAGCCAACCTTCATCACTGAATACCCGGCTGAAGTGTCACCGCTGGCACGTCGTAACGACGAGAACCCGGAAATCACTGACCGCTTTGAGTTCTTCATCGGCGGTCGTGAAATCGGTAACGGCTTCTCCGAGCTGAACGATGCAGAAGATCAGGCAGAGCGTTTCCTGCAGCAGGTTAACGCTAAGGATGCAGGCGATGACGAAGCGATGTTCTATGACGAAGACTACGTCACTGCACTGGAGCACGGCCTGCCGCCAACAGCAGGTCTCGGCATTGGTATCGACCGTATGGTAATGCTGTTCACCAACAGCCATACCATCCGCGACGTGATCCTGTTCCCGGCACTGCGTCCAACCAGCAAGTAAGGCAAATCGGTGCGCATAAATCCGCGCACTTTGCCGTAAGTCTTAGAGGTCGCCATTATGGCGGCCTTTTTCATTTCTATTCCCCTGGCAAAATTCCTGATGACAACCCGGCACGCTCTGTGCAGGATAGTTTTTTTATTTTCAGGGAATCACCATGAGTGCAAAAGCGGCAACGTTAGAGGGCCGGATTCAACAGCACTGGGATCAACTCTCCAGCCACGAGCAGCGACTGGCTGACGTGCTGCTGGCGGCACCCGGCCAGCTGGCGATGAATACCGCCACCGAACTGGCACAGAGCGCGGGCGTTTCCAAAGCCACCACCACGCGTTTTTTCCGTCATCTCGGTTACGAAAGCTATGAAGCCGCGCGTCGGCAGGCGCGTGAGATGCAGAGCAGCGGCTCACCGCTCTATTTGCAGGCCGTACCAACCGCATCACCGCTGGCCAGCATCATGCAGCAGCACCTGGAAAAAGAGATCGCTAATCTGGTCAACAGCTATCGCACGCTCGACAGTGAACAGCTGCAGCAGGCGGTGAGCGCCATTGCCCAATCACGCCGCGTGGTGGTGATGGGCTGGCGTCACAGCCAGACCATTGCCCAGCTGATTTACCGCGATCTGGTGCATATCCATCCTGACGTGCGTTTGCTGCCGCGTCCCGGCGATTCGCTTGCGGAGCATCTGGCGGCGCTGAATCAGCAGGATGTGGTGATCTGCGTTGGATTGCGTCGCCGTATGCCTGCGCTGGAAGCGGCGATGAATGCGCTGGCAGAACGCAACGTGCCGATGTTGTATATCGCCGATGTGCTCTCCGGCAAACCAGCGCGTCACGCGCAGTGGGTGGTGCGCTGCCATACCGACAGCAGCCTGATGTTCGACAGCACCGCCGCGCTCTCCGGCGTATGCAATCTGCTCTGCTCACTGGTGGCCCGGCAAATGGGCAAAACCAGCAATGATTATCTGGCGCAGGTTGAAGCCTTGCACCAATCCCTCGACGAACTGGAATAACGCCCCGTTCTGGCGCATAGTGCGCCAGATATTGCCCCATAGTAGTGCGCTCACTCCTCCGCTATCCCCGCCTGATTTCCCGCCAATGAAATCACAGAAACTTAAAATTAAAATAAAGAAACAAATGTTTCTCACTGATTTTATTCAGTAATACCCTCTCTACCCGAAAGGTGTTAGCTGGGTGGTGAAAAAACTGGCACAAAATATGCTCAGTAGAAAAAGACATTTCACCAACACCAGGGAAACACCACAATGAAAAAAACAGCACTGCTGATCGCCGCTCTTCTCACCATTGGCACCATGGCGCAGGCGCAAGCCGATACCCTGAGTGACATCAAAAGCAGCGGCAAAATTACCGTTGGTATCGATCCAACCTTTCCTCCATACGAATACACCGACGACAAAGGCGATATCACCGGCTATAGCGTGGCGATCATGCAATCCTTCGCCAAAGATCTCGGTGTGAAACTGGAGTTTCAGAAAACCGCCTTCAGCGGCATTTTGCCGGGCCTGATCTCTGGCTCGTTCAACGCCGAAGGTTCTTCTCTTAACGTCACCGCCGAGCGCGCGAAGAAAGTGCTGTTCACCGTGCCTTACAGCAAAACCGTAAACGGCGTGCTGGTACGTGAAAGTGAAGCCAGCACCTTCAGCGGCAAAACGCTCAGCCCGGAAAGCCTGTCTGGTCTGCGTGGCGCGGTAAAAACCGCCAGCGTGCCAGAGCAGTTGCTTAAAGGCTTTAACGAGCAGCTGAAAAAGGAGGGTAAAAAACCCATCACCATCATCAACGTGGATTCGCTGGATCAGACCGTCAGCACTTTGATGACCAAACGCGCTGACTTCGTTTACGACGACATCTCCGTGCTGGCCCCGGTCGCGAAAAAATACGCCGGAAAAGTGGCGCAGGTGGGTGAAGTCGGTCCATCGCAATGGATGGGCTGGGCGACACGTAAAGAAGACGGCAGCCTGAACAAAGCCATCAGCGACCACATTCTGGCAATGCAGAAAGATGGCGAGCTGACCAAACTGCAGCAGCAGTATCTCGGCACCACCTTTACCGTGCCCGCCAGCGATTTCATTCCTCAGGAGTAATTATGTGCCAGTGCAACCTGACGGTGCCTGCGGGCCATGGCAAAACCTTCCGCGTGCGTAAGGGCCAGTTTATTACCGTGATTGACAGTGAAGGGCAGCAGGCGGCGGATTTCGTCGCGGTCAATGCCGATGATTTGAATGAAAAGCTGTCGCCGGTGCATACCCGCCAGCATCTGCGCTCGCTGTTCTTTAAGCCCGGCGATGCACTGTGGTCGAGTGAAAACCGTCCGATGCTGCGCATTCTGGCGGACAGCATCGGCATCCACGATGCCAACGTGCCAGCCTGCGATCGTACCCGCTTTAGCGTCGATTTCGGCGTCGAAGGCCATCGTAACTGCGTGGACAACCTGCTGGAGGGCATGAAAGCCTTTGGCGTGACGTACTTCTCGCTGCCTGAGCCGTTCAACCTTTTTCAGAACGGTCCGGTGACCGCCGATGGCCGAATGGAAGTGACCGATCCCAACAGCAAAGCGGGCGACAGCATTACCTTCGAAGCGCTGTGCGATTTGATTTGTTCGGTATCGTCCTGCCCGCAGGACATCATTCCCGGTAACGGTTTGCAGGTCACGCCGATTGATATCGTGGTGAGTGACGTGTTTCACGCAGAGGAGATGAATCATGCTGTTAATGCGTGAAAGTTATGAAGAGACCGCTGAGCGCACGCTGGCGCAGTCGGTCACGGTGGAACCGGGCAGCGTCGGGTCGATTAAGGTGCTGCGCGGCCAGTTGCTGCGCATCACGGCGCAGGGCGACGGCGCGGTGGCTTCCCTGTTTGGTTTTAGCCTCGCCGATCCTGCTGTGTGGCTGTCGGTGCATCACACTCGCGTCTTCAGCAACAGCTATCTGCTGGGTTCAGGTATGCGTCTGGTGAACAACCGCCGCCGTCCTATGATGGTGCTGGGCAAAGACAGCGTAAAACGTCACGACCTGCTGCTGCCTGCCTCGACCCGCGCCTTCCTGATGGAAAAAGGTTATCGAGGGGAAGGTTGCCTGGAAGCGGTGAGCGGCGAGCTGGCGCGATTGGGGATGGTGGTGCCGAAGCTGCCGGACCCGATCAACCTGTTTATGCACGTCAAGCTGACGCGGGCCGGCGACATCCTGCCGGAGCCGAACCTCACCAAAGCAGGCGACAGCATCACCTGTCGCGTGGTGATGGACACGCAGTTTATCGTCTCGGCCTGCAACACCGGCATCGAGGGCAACGATCAACCTGCACCGCTGCTGCTGTCGGTGGCGGAAAACCTGCACGACTTTAACGCGGAGTAACGCATGGGGCTGGATCAACAGGTAGTGGCCGCGCTGCCGGAACTCGGACACGGCCTGCTGATGACGTTGGTACTCACTGTACTGGCATCATTGGTCAGCGTGGTGATGGGGCAGCTTGGCTGCTTCCTGCAACTGCGCCGTGCCTGGATCTGGCGCGCCATCGGCCGGCTGTACGTCAGCCTGATGCGCGGTACACCGGCCATCGTGCAACTGTTCGTGGTGTTTTTCACCTTGCCGCGCCTCGGATTGGGCGGTCAGCCGATGCTGGCGGCGGTGATTGCCATCGGCCTCAACAGTGGCGCTTACGTGGCGGAGATTTTGCGGGTGAACCGTTCACTGGTGACGCGCGGTCAGCTCGAAGCCGCACGCACGCTAGGTCTCAGCCGCTTCTTAACCTGGTGGTATGTGATTAATCCACAGGTGATGCGCGCCAGCCTGCCGATGCTGGTTAACGAGTTCACCATCCTGCTGAAAACCACGCCGCTGGCCTCGGTGGTGGCGCTGACGGAACTGACCTACGCAGGACAGATTGTGATTGCGCGTACCTATGAAGCTACGCAGGTGCTGCTGCTGGTGGCGGCTGGATATCTGCTGATCGCCATGCCGTTAATTGCCGCTGCCCGACGTCTGGAAGCCAAACGGAGGATTGCCTGATGGATTGGCAAGCCATTCTCACTTCCCTGCCTTCGCTGGGAGACGGCATGATCGCCACGCTGCAACTGTGCATTGTTGCCGCGCTCTGCTCACTGGCATGGGGCGGACTGATGGCATTACTGCTAATGCGCGCTTCGCCGTTCTGGTTGCGTTTACTCAATCTTTACAGCGGATTAACCCTCGCGTTGCCGCTGCTGGTGGTGATCTACCTGCTCTATTTTGTGCTGCCGGAGTACGACATCACGCTGTCATCGCCGGTGGTGGGCGTGCTGGCCCTGACGCTCTATTACGCGCCCTATATCGCACAGGTTATTCGTGCGGCAATAGAGGCATTGCCGAAGGGGCAGTGGGAAGCTTGCCGCGTGCTGGGTTTGAGCCGCAGCGAACAGCTGCGCGATGTGGTGTTGCCGCAAACCCTGCCGCAGATGCTGTCGCCGCTGGTCGGTCTGATGATTGGTTTGATTAAAGACTCGGCGCTGCTATCGATTGTCTCGGTGCAGGAGTTTATGTACGCCGCCAAACAGGCGATTTCAGATACCTACGCGCCGCTGGAGATCTATCTCACGGTGGCGCTTTGTTACTGGCTGCTCAACAGTCTGATCGACTGGTTGGCACGCGGCCTTGAATCTCGCATGACGCGCTATCGTCGCGGCATGCAGCATTAATCAGGAGAACACTATGTCAGCTGAATATCAGCATCGTGAAGCGATCACCATTCCCGCGCGCTACGGCAAAGCGGTACGTTTGAAGAAAGGGGAAGCGGTGCAGGTGATCAATCTGCATGGCACTCAGGTAGTGGATTGCTGGGCGTACAACGCCGAAGACGTCAGTGAATATATGTGTATGGAAGCGACGCGCGTGTGGAACCAGCGTCTTAATCCCAAAGTCGGTGACAGCTTTATCACCAGCCAGCGCCACCCGATTCTGACCCTGGTGGCAGATACTTCACCCGGCGTGCATGATTCCTTTATGGCGGCCTGCGATGCGCGTCGTTATGAGCTGCTGGGCTGCACCGAGTATCACCGCAACTGCCACGATAACCTGTTTGAGGGCATGCGCGAGTTAGGTGTTGAACTGCCGCACGGTAATCTGGCGTCTCTGAATATTTTTATGAATATTCAGGTGCAGCCGGATGGTATCACGTTGAAAACGCTGCCGGTGGTGACTAAGCCCGGCGACTACATTGTGCTGCGCGCTGAGATGGATTGCTACGTGGCATTCTCCGCCTGCCCACAGGATATCGTCAGCATTCAGGGGCAGGGCGACAACACCCCGCGTGATGCCGAACTGCGTATTCTGACTGCTGGCTTCCCGCAGGTGCAGCTGAAAGGGGCCTGGGTGCCAGCGTAATTACGATTTCACGACCTGATCCAGCCACACCTGAAAACGTGCGTAAGGCACATACAGCGCCACATCCTTATACAAGGTCTTACCGCTTTTATTGTCGTCAATCGCGCTGCTGTAGCCGACAATTACCCCCGCCAGCGTATCATCGCTGGCGTTGTACACCGCACCACCCGACATGCCTTTCACTACACCGGCATTCGCCGCGACCACCACACAACTCGGTTTATTCCAGTCGTTGGCCAGTGTGGTGTTGATCAAATTCTTGCCGCTTGAGGCCACCGGCATGGCAGAGATAAAGCTGTAACCGTAGAGATTGACGTTGTCGCCGATATGGCTATTGCGGAACGGTGGGGGAAGATTGGGTTCGGTGTTCTTGTGGTACACCACGGCGATATCGCACTCGGGATGCCAGGCTTTCACCCGATACATCGAGTATTTCGCCACGTGCGCGGCCGTTAAGCTGTATTCAGGCGTCAGTGGAATGGTGGTGCCCAGCGCGCCAATGCCCAGCACGGTAGGAATGCCGGTTACGGTCATATCGACGCGTTTTGCGGCTTCTTTGCTGTACTCATAGTGCCCCACGGAGCAGCCGCTCAGGCAGCCCACTGTCAGTGCGATCAGCCATCGCATAGGTCATTCCCCCTGCATTGTTTGACACCGCATCACCGCGTAACTGGTTGAGGTATCGGCAATGCGCGCCCATCCTTTACTGCTTGATTGCTCGCCAAAAGCTGATGAGCTGTGACAGCGATCACAACTGAATCAAGCGTAGCGTGAAAAGTGTCATCTGTCTCAGTGGTCAGGCAGAGTCACTTTCGCGCGCGGGGATTATTGCTTTGCAAGCAAAGATGCCTTGCAGCGCAGAGGCTGGTTGAGCTGCCAAGCCTGTGCTTTAATCAGAATGTGACGCAGTTCAAATATCTATAAGCGTCCGTTGTAACCGCACGGCGTTCGTTGTGCGGCCTGCCTGCAAAACATTTTTAGGAGAGTGTGTTATGCCTGTTGCATTACTGGCGCTGGCGCTGAGTGCGTTCGCCATCGGCACCACGGAGTTCGTGATTATGGGATTACTGCCGGAAGTGGCGGGCGATCTACAGGTAACGATTCCTTCAGCAGGATGGCTGATCAGTGGTTATGCACTGGGCGTAGCCATCGGTGCACCGATTATGGCGTTGCTGACGGCGAAGCTGCCGCGTAAACGAACCCTGATTCTGTTGATGATCATCTTCATCATCGGCAATGTGCTGTGCGCGCTGGCTTACACCTACAACCTGCTGATGCTGGCGCGCGTGGTCACCGCACTCTGTCACGGCGCCTTCTTCGGGATTGGTGCGGTAGTGGCGGCGAGTCTGGTGGCACCGAGCCGTCAGGCCTCGGCAGTGGCGCTGATGTTCACCGGCTTAACCCTCGCCAACGTGCTGGGTGTGCCGCTCGGCACCTGGTTTGGTCAGATGTTTGGCTGGCGTGCCACCTTCTGGGGCGTGGCGATCATCGGCATCCTCGCTTTTATCGCTTTGATTGTCAGTCTGCCAACCAATAAAGAAGAGAAACCGGTGCATCTGGCGAGTGAAGTCAGTGCGCTGGCGAATGGCAAACTATGGCTGTCGCTGCTGATGACAGTGTTCTTTGCTGCTGCGATGTTTGCGCTGTTCAGCTATATCGCGCCGCTGTTGTTGCAGGTCACGGGCATCACCGATCGTGGGGTGAGCTGGACGCTGTTCCTGATTGGCGCGGGCTTAACCGTCGGTAACATCCTCGGCGGCAAACTTGCCGACTGGAAAGTTTCCTTCAGCCTGATCCTCAGCTTTGTGCTGATCGCCGTCTTCTCGCTGCTGTTCAGCTGGACCAGCCACGCGCTGTGGCTGGCAGAAATCACCCTGTTCCTGTGGGCGATGGCGACTTTTGCTACCGTGCCCGGTTTGCAGATTAACGTGGTGCGCCATGGTAAAGACGCACCTAACCTGGTCTCCACGTTGAACATCTCTGCGTTCAACGTCGGTAATGCGCTCGGTGCCTGGGTAGGCGGCGCGGTGATCGATAAAGGCTACGGCCTGACGTCAGTGCCGGTGGCAGCTGCTGCACTGGCGGTGGTCGGTCTGGTCATCTGCCTGATCACCTTCCGCAAATCGGGCGGGCAGGGCGAAACGGTGCGCGCTTAAAGCAGGCGCTCGGCAATGCGTTGGGTAAAGGTGGCCACCTGCTGTTGCAGGTGGTCGCAGAAATGATCAACCAGCGCTGACGCCGGGCGATGCTGTGGCCGCACCAGACTGACGGTGAACGGCACCGCGATACTGAATCTGCGCATCACCACACCGCTGTCGGCGTAATCGAGCGCCGTCAGCGGATTCACAATCGAAATCCCCACCCCCGCGCGTACCATCGCGCATACCGATGCCGCACTGTGCGTTTCCAGCACTAAACGGCGCTCCACCTGTTGCTCATGGAACAGCGAGTCCAGCAGCTGACGATAGCTATCACTGCGCGACAAGCTGACGTAATTCTCCCCTTGAAAATCCTGCGGCGTCAGCACCTCACGCTGGCACAGCGGATGGTTGGGCGGCAGCACGCACACTTCATCGCAGGTCAGCAGCGGCACGCGCTCGGTGCCTGCCGGCGCATGCTGGGTTTCGGTCAGACCCAGATCGTAGCGCTGTGCCGACAGCCACTCTTCCAGCAGCGGCGACTCCTGCGGAATGATGTTCAGGCTGACCTGTGGATAGCGCTGCAGAAAGGGTTGCAGCAGTGGTGGCAGCAGTGACTGCGAGAACACCGGCAAACAGGCAATCGACAGCTCGCCCTGACGGAATTGGCGCAATCCTTCGGCGGCATCCATGATGCGGTCCAGCCCGTACCAGGAGCGTTGTACTTCTTCATACAGCCGTAAACCCTGCACCGTGGGCTGCAAACGTCCACGCACTCGCTCAAACAGTTCCAGACCCAGCTGCTGCTCCAGCCGCGCCAGCTCACGGCTCACCGTTGGCTGCGAGGTGTGCAGCAACGCGGCGGCTTGCGTCAGGTTGCCGCTGGTCATCACCGCATGGAAAATTTCGATATGTCGCCAGTTAATTTTTGCCATCACTCCTCCGTTGACCCATATCATATTTGTATAGCTGACGCTAAAACAGATATTTTTCTGAATCGTCTTGCTGTGGCTAAATAGTGGCAAAGACACAGGAGAATTGAGATGCCACGTCCACTGAACAACACCGAAACGGCGCTGACCGCCGCTAATTTACTGCCACTGGCACAGCGCTATGCTGGTCCATTTTGGGCTTACGATGCCGCCATTATCCAGCAGCGTATTGCGCAGCTGAGCGCGTTTGACGTGGTGCGTTTTGCGCAAAAAGCCTGCTCCAATATTCACATTCTGCGCCTGATGCGTGCCGCAGGCGTGAAGGTCGACTCGGTGTCACTGGGTGAAATTGAGCGCGCCCTGGCCGCCGGTTTCCAGCCGGGTGGCGAAGATATCGTCTTTACCGCTGACGTCTTCGATCAGCCAACCCTGGCGCGTATCGCGGAGTTAAAAGTGCCGGTCAATGCCGGTTCTGTGGATATGCTGCATCAGCTTGGCGCGGTCTCTGCGGGCCATAAAGTGTGGCTGCGTATCAACCCGGGTTTTGGTCATGGGCACAGTCAAAAAACCAATACCGGTGGCGAGAACAGCAAGCATGGCATCTGGCATAGCGATCTGCCGCTGGCGCTGGCAGCGATTCAGCAGCACGGCCTGAAATTAGTGGGTCTGCATATGCACATCGGTTCCGGTGTTGATTACGGCCACCTGCAGCAGGTGTGTGACGCGATGGTCGATCAGGTCATCGAATTTGGTCAGGATCTGGAAGCGATTTCAGCCGGTGGTGGTTTGTCGATTCCTTATCGCTTCGGTGAAGAAGCCATTGATACCCAGCACTATTTCGGTTTGTGGAGTGGCGCGCGTGACCGCATTGCGGCGCATCTTGGCCATGCGGTGAAACTGGAGATTGAACCGGGTCGTTTCCTGGTGGCGGAGTCTGGCGTGCTGGTGTCGCAGGTGCGTGCGGTTAAAGATATGGGCAGCCGTCACTTCGTGCTGGTGGATGCGGGCTTTAGCGATCTGATGCGTCCATCGATGTACGGCAGCTATCACCATATTTCTGTGCTGCCAGCTGATGGTCGTGCATTGAGTGATGCAACGGTGGAGAGCGTGGTGGCGGGGCCGCTGTGCGAGTCGGGTGATGTGTTTACCCAGCTTGAGGGCGGTAAAGTCGAGACGCGTGCGCTGCCTGCGACGCAGGTCGGCGATTATCTGGTGTTCCACGACACCGGCGCGTACGGCGCTTCGATGTCTTCCAACTACAACAGCCGTCCGCTGATTCCGGAAGTGCTGTTTGAGAATGGCGCTCCGCGTGAAATTCGTCGCGCGCAGACCATTCAGGAGCTGCTGGCGCTGGAGCTGATGTGATCAACATTGTTCCACTCAGTGAAGTCCCACATCACGCCAGTCATATTACCGACTGGCTGTGGCAGGCGTTTGGCGAGGGAACGTCGCGCGAGTTTTACGACAGCATTGTGCGCAGCAGCCTGAACGGTGCCGAGTATCCGGTGACTTTCGTGGCGCTGGATGGCGATGTGCCGTTGGGCACGGTGGGATTCTGGCGCTGTGATCTCATCAGCCGTCAGGATCTCTATCCGTGGATTGCCGCGTTGTATGTGGATGAACATGCGCGCGGCAATGGCCTGAGTGAAGCGCTGCAGCAGCATGTGTTGAATTATGCCCGCGAGCGCGGGCATGAAAAGCTGTGGCTGTGGTCAACGTTCGGCGGCTATTACGAGCGCTTTGGCTGGCAGTATCAGTGTGATGCGCTGGAGTTCCCGGATGTGCGGGTGAAGGTCTATTCGCAGGATTTGTGACCCGGTGCGCATTGATGCGCACCTGGAGATCAACCCGGTCCGCTCACCGAATGCCTTCTCACCAGCGTCGGGCTAAACATATTGGTCACTTCTGGCATTTCCGTGCCGTTGGCTAACGCCAGCGCCAGCTGCGCCGCCTGCTGCGCCATGGTGACAATCGGGTAACGCACCGTGGTCAAACGTGGACGCACATAGCGTGACACCAGCACATCATCAAAACCAATCAGCGACATCTCTTCAGGCACGCGAATGCCGTTATCACTCAACACCGCCAGTGCGCCAGCCGCCATGGAGTCGTTGTAACAGGCCACCGCTGTGAACTGCTTACCGCGCCCCAGCAATTCCGTCATCGCTTGTTCACCCCCGACTTCGTCCGGCTCGCCCCACGCCACTAAGCGGTCGTTGGACGGTAAGCCGTGCTCTTTCAACGCGTCGTAGTAACCTTGCAGGCGGTCTTCGGAGTCAGAAATAGGGTGGGTCGAGCAGATAAAGGCGATTTGCGTATGACCTTGCTGAATCAGATGGCGCGTTGCCAGCCAGGCACCGTAACGGTCATCCAGCGCGATGCAGCGCGATTCAAAGCCTTTCAGCAGTCGGTTGAGCAGCACCATGCCCGGCACTTGCTTCATCAGCACTTCCAGGTCGGCATCAGGAATTTTCTTGGCGTGTACTACCAGCGCATCGCAGCGATGACGCATCAGTTGCTCAATCGCCTGACGCTCTTTTTGCTCAATGTGGTAACCGTTACCAATCAGCAGGAAGTTGCCGGTGGCACCGGCGACTTCATCGACCGCTTTCACCATCGCGCCGAAAAACGGGTCGGAAACGTCACCCACCACCAGACCGAGGGTTTCGGTGGATTGCTGTGCCAGCGCACGCGCATTGGCGTTCGGGTGATACTGCAACTGCTCCATTGCCTGGGTCACGGCGAGACGTGAACTCTCGCTGGCTTTGGGCGAATTATTGATGACGCGGGAAACGGTCGCGACCGATACCCCAGCCATGCGGGCAACATCCTTAATGGTAGCCATGCGGTTACTTGCATCCGGGAAAACGTTTACACATCCCATCAGTGTTACGGAAAACAGTACCTGTAGCAACCCGCGAGAATGCCAGCGCTGTCGCAAAAGTGCGGAAAATCAGGCGCTCACAGCCAGACTTCAGCGCGTCAGGGCGGCATGGTATGCTGCCAGCACGATTCAGACCTGTCTGCCGGACCCAATAACCATGAAAACACGCGTGCCACACCTGGCGCACTGGGGCGCATTTACTGCCGTCACGGAAAACGACCGCCTGATTGGCTGTGAACCCTTTTTTGCTGACGCCGATCCGTCGCCGATGCTCAACACCATCCCGGAACTGGTCTACTCGGATAAGCGTATCCGCCAGCCATTGGTACGTCGTTCATGGCTAAAGTCGCGTGAGAATAGCGATCGCACGCTGCGTGGACGTGAAGATTTTGTCGCCGTGGATTGGGATACCGCACTGGATCTGGTGGCAGAAGAGAATCGCCGCGTGCGCGATCGCTACGGCGCATCGGGTATTTTCAACGGTTCTTATGGCTGGTCTTCGGCGGGACGCGTTAACCATGCGCGCACCCTGATCCGTCGTTTCTACTTCCAGGGCGGCGGCGGGGTGGATCAGCAGGGCAACTATAGCTGGGGCGCCGCGCAGTTCTTCCTGCCTTACGTAATTGGCACCTATATGCCGCTCACCGGCCGCGTCACCGACTGGCCGAGCGTGGTGGAACATGCCGACATCTTTATCGCCTTCGGTGGTCTGGCGCTGAAAAATGCCCAGGTGGCGTCGGGCGGTGCCGGACAGCACAGCCTGAAACCGGCGCTGGAGCAACTCAGCGCCAAAGGCACGCCGATCATCAACATCAGCCCAATGCGCGATGACTGCCCGGCGTTTGTGAATGCCGAGTGGATTCCGATTCGCCCGAATACCGATGTGGCATTGATGCTGGCGCTTGGCTTCGAAATCACCCGCCGCAATGCGCTGGACGAAAGTTTCCTCGCCAGCCATTGCACCGGCTGGCCGCAGTTACGTGAATATCTGCTGGGCGAAAGCGACGGCATCGCCAAAACGCCGGCGTGGGCGAGTGCCATCACCGGCATTCCGGCGGCGCGTATCGCGTTACTGGCAAAGCAGCTGATTGGCAAACGCAGCTTTATCACCTGTTCTTACTCGGTACAGCGCGCCCATCGCGGTGAGCAGCCGTACTGGATGATGATTGCGCTCTCCTCGATGCTCGGTCAGCCGGGCTTACCGGGCGGCGGCTTCTCCTTTGGTCACGGGTCGATGAACAGCGTCGGCAATCCGCGTCAGGAAGGGCCCGCGCCGATGATGAGCACCGGGCCGAATCCCGGCAACTTCTCGATTCCGGTCGCGCGCATCAGCGATATGTTGCTCAATCCCGGCCAGCCTTACCATTTCCAGGGCGAAACCCTGCACTATCCCGATATCCATCTGGTGCACTGGGCTGGCGGTAATCCGTTCCACCACCATCAGCAGCTTAACCGCCTGGTGGAAGGCTGGCAGCGCCCGGATACCGTTATCGTGCAGGATATCGTCTGGACCCCGGCGGCGCAGATGGCGGATATCGTGTTACCCGCCACCACCACGCTGGAGCGCAACGACATCGGCGGATCTTCACGCGATCGCTTTGTGTTTGCGATGCATCAGGCGGTGAAACCGCAGCATCAGGCGCGTCATGACTTCGATATCTTTGCGGATATCGCCGATCGACTTGGCTACCGCGAGGTGTTCACCGAAGGGCGCAACGAGATGCAGTGGATTGAGCACCTGTATCAGCAGTGTGCGGAGGCGCACGCGCGTAAAGATATTCACTTCCCGGAGTTTGGTGAATTCTGGGAGCGTGGTTTCGTTGAGATCCCGGAAGGCGGCAAGCCTTATGTGTTTATGGATGATTTCCGCGCTAACCCGATTGCGCATCCGATCCAGACCGCCAGCGGCAAAATCGAGTTGTTCTGCCAGACCATTGCCGATTATCAGTTGGAAGATTTTGCCGGACACCCGGAGTGGCGCGAGCCACAGGAGTGGTTGGGCGCGCCGCTGAGCGAAGATTTCCCGCTGCATATGATCTCGATTCAGCCCTCGGATCGACTGCACAGCCAGATGGACGCCACCGCCACGGTGCAGGCGAATAAAACTGCCGGGCGCGAAACCTTATATATGCATCCACAGGACGCTGAGGCTCGCCAAATCGTCGATGGCGATGAGATTGAAGTCAGTAACGCACGTGGCCGCATGCTGGCCGGTGTGCGTCTCACTGATGGCTTAACGCCGGGAGTGGTGATCATCGCCACCGGCGCCTGGTTTGATCCCGGATTCGGCCGCACCTGGCAGCCGTGGGACCGTGCCGGTAACCCCAATGTACTGACGCTGGATATCGGCACCTCGTCACTGACGCAAGGCCCTAACGCCATGAGTTGCCTGGTGGAAATCAAAAAACACCTGATGTGAATGGGGTGCTAACAATCTCACTGCTGGTTACATTTTGCGGGTAACTGTTGCGTTTGAGAGATGGAGAACCGTCATGCCACCTTGCTACAGTCAGGGTCCCAGAGGTATTGATGGGTGAACATCAAAAAGTTTTCTTGATTACACCGACCTGCGCAGATGCGCAGGTTTTTTTTGCCTGTCGTTCCCGCTAACGAACTGAAACACAGTTTTCCTGTCAACTCGCTTTACCTTTCTTTATAACTGCGGATAACAAGCTTGAAAAAACTGTTTATTGCAGCGGAATGCTATGCCCCGTATAAAAAAACTTCTGGGAAAAGACCAGATCAAAGCCCCATTTAACCCGTTTCGTTTTCGCCTGATTTGTCTGGGTGTCTTCAGCTGCATGGTGTTGCTGCTGATCTTCGTCGGTGACCTGCAACTGATTAAGCATCCGATGCTGGAGCACGAGGCCGATCAGCGTTCACTGCGCACCGTCACCTTGCCCACCAACCGTGGCACCTTACTGGATCGTGATGGCCAGGCACTGGCACTGAGCGTACCGGCGCGCGATATCATCGCCGACCCGATGCGCGTGCTGGAAGCCAATCCCGACTTTACCAACGCCAAATGGACCTATCTTGCCTCGGCGCTGAACTTACGTCCGGAAGAGTTGCGTGAGCAGATCACCGCGAACCCGAAAAAACGCTTTCTCTATCTTGGCCGTAAAATCGAACTGGGCATCGCCAAAGACATCGCCGAACTGCACCTGAAGGGCATCAGCTCGGTATACAACGACAGCCGCTTCTATCCAATGAGTGAAGCCGCTGCGCCGTTGATTGGCATTGTCGGTGCTGACAGCAATGGCCTGAACGGTCTGGAGAAAGGTTTCGACCACGTGCTGCAAGGCGAGCCGGGCAAAGAGGTTTATCGTCAGGACAAAGAGGGTAATATCGTGGCGATGCTGGATTACGAGCCGCCGAAGCAGCCGCCAACGGTACAGCTGAGTATTGATAAGTTTGACCAGTTCACCCTCTACAGCAAACTGCGCGATGGCGTGTTGCTGAATAAAGCGGATTCCGGTGCGGCAGTGCTGATCAAGATTGATACGGGCGAGATCCTGGCGATGGCTTCCTATCCTTCGTTCAACCCCAACAACTTCGATAACGCCACGCCTGCACAGATGCGCAACACGGCGATCAATGACAGCTACGAACCCGGGTCAACGGTGAAACCGCTGGTGGTTATGGAAGGGCTGGAGCGTCATCTGGTGCGTGCCGACTCGGTGATCGATACCACACCCTA
This sequence comes from Pantoea sp. CTOTU50773, assembly GCF_032082325.1. NCBI lineage: Bacteria > Pseudomonadati > Pseudomonadota > Gammaproteobacteria > Enterobacterales > Erwiniaceae > Pantoea > Pantoea sp. CTOTU50773. The sequence goes on from NZ_DAMDQC010000009.1 coordinate 22,984, forward strand.
CAGCGTTAACGGCCACTTGATTCGTGACGTCGGCCACTGGCCGCGCCTGACCATGACGGGCATTTTGCAGAAATCGAGTGATATCGGCGTATCGCACATTGCGCTGGCGATGCCTGCTGAAGCGCTGGTGAACACCTATCAGGCGTTTGGCCTGGGTAAGCCGACCGGACTCGGGTTAACCGGCGAGAGCGTGGGCTACTTCCCGCTGCACCGTGAACGCTGGGCGGATATTGAACGCGCCACCTTTGCCTTTGGCTACGGCCTGCGCGTCACACCGCTGCAAATCGCCCGTGAATACGCCACGCTTGGTTCTTACGGCGTATATCGTCCACTGTCGATCACCAAAGTGACACCGCCGGTGTTGGGCAAGCAGGTGGCCGATCCGCAAATCGTGCAAACCGTGGTGCACATGCTGGAGAGTGACGTATTGCCTGGCGGTACCGGCGTCAAAGCCGCTGTGCCGGGTTACCGCCTGGCGACCAAAACCGGTACCGCAGAGAAAATGGGCACCAGCGGGAAGTACGATGGCGGTTACGTTAACTACACCGCCGGTATTGCTCCTGCCAGCCATCCTGAGGTGGCGCTGGTGGTGATGGTCAACCATCCGACAGCGGGCGATCACTTTGGTGGTTCGGTAGCGGCGCCGATTTTCGGCAGCATTATGGGGCCGGTGTTGAAGCATATGAACATTGCGCCTGACGCCATTTACAGCAAACCGACTTCGGATAAATCTTAGTAAAATCAGGATGTAACTGCCGTGAGGTGCTTTTCACACCTCGTTGCATTTCGCCGAACTCCGTTGCGATTTGCGGCTGTTTTCTCACACCACTTTCGGCGACGATAAAAGTCCCAGAGGTATTGATTGGTGTGAAGATCGGCTGCTGCGGCAGCAATACCTGTCTTCAGGTATTCACCCTGTTCGGTTGCACCGACCCACGCGGATGCGTGGGTTTTTTTTGCCTGAAATTCAGCACTCAGCGAACTCGCTCACACCTCTTGTCTGAGTCTTAACACTTCCCCGCCAACATAAAAATATCTTGCCGTGTAACCTGTATGTAACGCACCGCGATGCCGCATTCCATTTCGGTTCGCCAGCCCCTTGCCGTGTTGGTAGCGCGGCTTTGGGGCGTTTTTTATTGCCATTCGTTGAGGTGTGACCCGATGCCAAAAACCAAAGACCGAACGCCAAAAGGCGAGGGCCGCTCCACGGCGTTTCAGTTACGCATTCATCCGGAGTTGCATGATCAACTGCGCGAAGTCACCGAAGATGAAAACATCACGCTATCGTGCTGGTTGAAAGATTTGGCGCGTCGCGAACTGCGCCGTCGCGGGATCGAGCCGAAAGGGTAAATCTGTTGCTCTGCATGGCGGTAAAAAAACCGCAAAAAGCTAATTTTCACAGCCATTTATGGCACGAAAGGTTTACCATTTTCCTTTGGAAAATATATTTTACGCAACCTTAACAACCGCCTTATCACTCCCTCCCTACAATGATTTTTTGCATGTCATCACATCAGTGACTATCCCTCCTTTCATCCAGAGAAAAATTATGCGCCTGAAACTTCTTTCTGCCAGCGTGGTGTTTTTACTGGCAGCCTGTGACCAGGGCGGAGCAAAGCCCGCTGCATCCGCGACACCCCAGGTGGGTGTCATCGCCCTAAAATCTGAGCCCGTTACGTTGGTGACACAACTGCCTGGCCGCACCACGGCGGTCCGCACCGCACAGGTGCGCCCACAAGTCAGCGGCGTGATCCAGAAAATCCTGTTTACCGAAGGCGGCGAAGTGAAAGCGGGTCAGCCGCTCTATCAGATCGATCCGGCGACCTATAAAGCCGCTTACGACAAAGCGATGGCGACCTGGCAAAACGATGCCATGGTGGCAAAACGCTATCAGCCGCTGGCGTCCGCACACGCCATCAGCCAGCAGACTTACGACGATGCCGTTGCGGCAGAGCGTGAAGCACAGGCCGATGTGGAAACCGCTAAGGTCAATCTTGATTACACACTGGTGAAGGCGCCAATCTCCGGACATATCAGCCGTTCGCTGTATACCGCCGGTGCGCTGGTGACCAACGGCCAGACCGACTATCTCGCCACCATCACCCAGCTTGATCCGATCTATGTTGATGTCAGTGAGTCATCCACCGACCTGCTGCGTCTGCGCCGTGCCTTAGCCGACGGCAAGATCGCCAAAGTGGATGACAACACCGCGGCGGTCGGACTCTCTCTGGAAGACAACAGCCAGTATGGCCAGCAGGGCAAACTGGCGTTCTCGGAAGTGAACGTCGACACCGCCACCGGCACCGTGGTGCTGCGTGCGGTGTTCCCGAACCCGCATAATGAACTGCTGCCAGGCATGTACGTACACGCCAGCTTCCCGCAGGGCATTCAGCAGCAGGGGATTCTGGTGCCGCAGGAGTCGATCATGCATGACACCAAAGGCCAGCCGTATGTGTACGTGGTGAAAAGCGATAACACCATTGAGCAGCGCAGCATTCACACCGGCGAGATGATCAAAGGTGAATGGCTGGTGACCGCCGGCCTGAGCGAAGGTGAAAACGTGGTGGTGAACAATCTGCAAAGTGTGCGTGCCGGGGCGAAAGTCACCACCACCGCCGCCAACACCCATGACACGCCATCTGCCAACGCTGTCAGTCTGTCGATGACCGACGCAGCAGCGCAATAGGGGGCGGCATGTCGAAGTTTTTTATTGAACGTCCCATCTTTGCCTGGGTTATCGCGATTATCGTGATGCTGGTGGGCGGGATTGCGGCCATCAGTTTGCCGGTCAATCAGTATCCCAATATCTCCCCACCTGCGGTGTCGATCTCGGTGACTTATCCGGGGGCCAGCGCCGAAACCACCCAGAACACCGTGGTGCAGGTGATTGAGCAGCAGTTGAACGGGTTGGATGGCTTGCGCTATCTGGAATCCAGCAGTGCCTCGGACGGCAGTGCGCAGATCATCGCCACCTTTAACCAGGGCATCAATCCGGATATCGCCCAGGTGCAGGTACAGGACCGCGTCTCGCTGGCGGAATCGCAGTTGCCAACCGACGTGACCCAGCAAGGGATCCGCATCCGTAAGTACCAAAAGAACTTCATGATGGTCATCGGGCTGATCTCTAAAGACGGCAAGCTGAGCAACGGCGATCTCGCGGATATGCTGGTGTCGAAGCTGGAAGATCCGATCTCGCGTACGCCAGGCGTCGGTGACTTTATGGTACTGGGTTCGGAATATGCCATGCGCATCTGGCTCGATCCCGCCAAACTGTACAAGTACAACCTGATGCCGAGTGATGTCACCACCGCCATTGACAACCAGAACGTGCAGGTGTCGTCCGGTTCACTCGGCGGGTTACCGACCATTCAGGGCGCCAAAACGCAGGCCACGGTACTGGGGAAAACTCGCTTCACCACGGTGCAGCAGTTTGAAAATGTGCTGTTGAAAGTGAATAGCGATGGCTCACAGGTGCGTTTGAAAGATGTTGCCAGCGTGGCGCTCGGTCCGCAGAGCTACGGCATTGACGCCACCATGAACGGCAAACCGGCCGCCGGTATTGCATTGCGTCTGGCCACCGGGGCGAATGAACTGGATACCGCTAAAGCGGTGCGCCAGACCATAGCCGATCTCAAAGACTCACTGCCGGATAATGTTGAAATTCAGTATCCGTATGACACTTCGCCAGTGGTCAGCGCTTCGATTGAAGAAGTGGTGAAAACGCTGATCGAAGCGGTGGTGCTGGTGTTCTTCGTCATGCTGCTGTTCCTGCAAAACCTGCGCGCCACCCTGATTACTACCCTGGTGGTGCCGGTGGTGTTGCTCGGTACTTTCGGCATCCTGTCGGCCTTCGGTTACAGCATCAACACCCTGACCATGTTCGGTATGGTGCTGGCGATAGGGCTGTTGGTGGATGATGCCATCGTGGTGGTGGAGAACGTCGAGCGTGTGATGCACGAAGAACATCTCGATCCGAAAACCGCCACCATCAAGTCGATGCAGCAGATACAGGGCGCACTGTTTGGTATTGCGCTGGTGCTGTCAGCGGTGCTGCTGCCAATGGCGTTCTTCTCCGGCTCGACCGGGGTGATTTATCGCCAGTTCTCGATCACCATTGTGTCGGCGATGGCGCTGTCGGTGATCATGGCGCTGATCTTTACCCCTGCACTCTGTGCCACCCTGCTCAAACCTTCGGCGGCGGAGCACAAGACCACCGGTTTTGCTGGCTGGTTTAACCGTAAGTTTGATAGCGGCGCGATGCACTACACGCGCGGCGTTAACAACGTTATTTCCCGTCGCGGCCTGTTCCTGGTGATCTACCTGGTGATCGTCGGCGTGACGGGCTTTTTGTTCACGCGTGTGCCCACCACGTTCCTGCCTGCAGAAGATCAGGGCTTGATGATGGTGCAGATGACGCTGCCGGTGAACTCCTCTTCACAGCGTACGCAGCAGGTGATCAACGATCTCAATGACTACCTGCAGAAGAATGAAACCTCAGTGGTCACCACCACCTTTGGCGTGGCGGGCTTTAACTTTGCCGGTCGCGGCCAGAGTAACGCCATGGCCTTCGTGCGCCTGAAGGATTGGGGCGATCGTACCCACAGCGGGCAAAGCGTGCAGGATCTGGCGAACCGGGTGATGGCGCATTTTGCCAACTACAAAAACGCCAAAATCTTCGCCATGGTGCCGCCTGCGGTGATGGAGCTGGGTAACGCCACTGGCTTCGATCTCTATCTCCAGGATACGGGCGCGCACACCCATCAGCAGATGATGGATGCCACGCACCAGTTAATCGATCTGGCCGACAAAGATCCGCATCTGGCGCAGGTGCGCATGAACGGACTGGAAGATGAGCCGCAGTATCAGCTGGAGATCAATGACGAGAAGGCCAGCGCGCTGGGCCTGAGCATGACCGACATCAACAACACGCTGTCAGTGGCGTGGGGTTCCAGCTATATCGATCAGTTTATGTATAACGGCCGTGTGAAAGAGGTTTACCTGATGGGTAAAGCCGATTCACGCGTCACGCCATCCGATCTCGATAAATGGTACTTCCGCAACAGCAGCGGCACCATGGTGCCCTTCTCCGCCTTCGCCAGCGGCAAATGGGTTTACGGCTCGCCACACTTCGAACGCTTTAACGGCCTGACCTCTGAAGAGATCCTCGGATCGCCTGCGGCAGGGCAGAGCACCGGTGAAGCGATGAAAGCCGTGGAACAGTTGGCGAAGCAGTTGCCAAAAGGATTCCGCGTGCAGTGGTACGGCATTTCCTATGAAGAGCAGGCGTCCGGCAACCAGACTACCCAGCTGTATCTGATCTCGATTCTGGTGGTGTTCCTGTGTCTGGCCGCGCTGTATGAGAGCTGGTCGATTCCGTTCTCAGTGATCATGGTGGTGCCGCTCGGCATTCTCGGGACTATTAGTGCCGTACTGCTGCGCGGCTTGCAGAACGACGTATTCTTCCAGGTGGGCTTACTCACCACGGTGGGACTGGCGGCGAAGAACGCCATCCTGATTGTGGAATTCGCCAAAGAGTTGCACGAACGGGAAGGCAAAACGCTGGTTGAGGCGGCGGTGGAAGCGGCCAGGTTGCGTATCCGCCCGATTATCATGACCTCGATGGCGTTTATTCTCGGCGTGCTGCCGCTGACTATCTCTAACGGCGCAGGCGCAGGTAGCCAGCACTCGATTGGTACGGCGGTAGCAGGCGGGATGATCACCGCCACCTTCCTCGCCATCTTCTTTGTTCCGATGTTTTACGTGGTGGTTTCGCAGTTCTTCGCCCGCAAGAAAAAAGCATCTGCAGAGGTGACAACGCATGAACACTAAAACTTTCCGTATGGCGCTGCTGCCGCTGGCCATGGCGCTGGCGGGCTGTACGCTGGCACCCCACTATCAGCGCCCCGCAATGCCGGTAGACGCGAAGTACGATCAGCCCACGCCGGTGGGCAACGTGGCGGATCTGCCGTGGCAGAACTTCTTCACTGACGCCACGATGCGCAATCTGATTCAGCTGTCACTCGACAACAACCGTGACCTGCGCGTCGCGGCGCTAAATGTCGAAGAGGCACAGCAGAGCGTCACGGTGCAGCGTGCGGCGTTAATGCCGTCAATCAATGCTACCGCCAGCCAGACCTCGGCGCATGAACCGGCCAACCTCTATAACACCAAGACCAGCGGTGCGGTGACCTATCACGAGTTGAACGCCGGTCTGGGCGTCACCTCGTGGGAGCTGGACTTCTTTGGTCGTTTACAGAGCTTGCGTGATGAAGCGCAGGAAACCTATCTGTCCACCGCCGCGACCGAACGCGCCACGCGCATCTCGCTGATTTCGGAGGTGGCCACCGCCTGGCTGACCTTGAGTTCGGATAACGATCTGCTGCATCTGGCGCAAAATACCGCCAAAAGTCAGCAAGAGTCGTATCGTCTGACGCAACTCAGCTACAACGGCGGGGCCAGTAGCGATCAGGATCTGGCGCAGGCAGAGAGCACGGTGCGGGCTGCGCAGGCGGATGTGGCAAGCTATACGCGTCAGGTACGTCAGGATGTGGACGCACTGCGCTTGCTGGTGGGCACCGATCTGCCCGCTACCTTGTTGTCCCACGCGACGCTGGACGTCAACTGGCAGTTCCCGGCCACGCCAGCGGGCTTGCCATCTGATCTGTTGACGCGTCGTCCGGATATCATGGCCGCAGAACATAGCCTGAAAGCGGCGAATGCCAACATTGGCGCAGCGCGCGCGGCGTTCTTCCCGAGCATCACGCTGACCGCTTCTGGGGGATCGACCAGCAGTTCGCTCGGCAGTTTGCTGGGCGGCGGAACCGGTGCCTGGTCCTTTGTGCCGTCGATCAATCTGCCGATCTTTGACGGCGGCAAAAACGAGGCTAATCTCAACATCGCGCACATCGAGAAACGCATTGAAATTGCTGACTATGAGAAAGCGATTCAAACCGCGTTCAAAGAGGTGAATGATGCGCTGGCCGGTCAGGATACCTGGCAGGATCAGCTGACAGCGCTGCAACAGGAGGTTGGTGCTAATCAACGCGATTACGACTATTCCGAAATGCGCTTTAAGCAAGGCGTAGACAATTATCTCAATGTATTAGTGGCCCAGCGATCGCTTTACAGTTCGCAGCAGTCGTTAATCAGTGCACATCTGGGCCAGTTGAGCGAGAAAATCACCTTGTATAAAGCCTTAGGAGGCGGTTGGAAGGCCTGAGTGCCTTAACGTTACCCTTACGGTTTCTCCATGGAAATTCCATGGCACTTCAGCTGATAATACAAGCAGTGATGATTTCCTTTGAAATAATCCCCTGTCAGTGCAGGGGATTTTCCTTTTTCCTGTTTATCTGAAGAGTCCGATGACAATTAATTCCCCTGGCAAATCGCGTTTCCACTGGCTGAAATGGCTACTCATTTTACTTGTTGTGTTAATCGTGGCTGGCGTGATTTGGCGCGTTGTCGGCGGCCATGGCGGTGCGCCGGGCGGCATGCCACCAGGAGGCGGAAAAGGCGGTCATCGCGGGGGCGCAGGTGGACCTCCGGGCATGGCGATGATGGGCGGCAGTGCCACGCTGGTGCACAGTGGCGTGGCCACGACGGCCAACGTGCCGGTGTATCTCAATGCGCTGGGCACGGTGATCCCCAATGCCAGCGTTACCGTGACCAGCCGCGTAGCGGGTCAACTGGAAAAAGTGTTCTTTACCGAAGGGCAAAAAGTCGAGGCTGGACAGCTGCTGGCGCAGATCGATCCACGTAGCTATCAGGCGACACTGGCGCAGTATCAGGGCGACCTTAATCAGAACCAGGCATTGCTGAAAAGCGCCGAGTTGACGCTGGCCCGCTACAAAAAACTGGCGGCCCAGGACTCGTTGTCACGCCAGGATCTCGACACGCAAACGGCCACCGTTGGGCAGTACAAAGGCGCAGTGGCAGCCGATCAGGCGCAGATCGCCAGTGCGAAGCTGGATATTGAGTATGCGCGCATCACTTCACCAGTCAGCGGCCGTGTCGGCCTGCGTTTGGTTGATCCGGGCAACATGGTGCAAACCACCGACACCACCGGCATTGTGGTGGTGACGCAGATGCAGCCCGCAGCCGTGACCTTCAGCGTGCCGCAGAGCAATATCGCGCAGCTCACCAAAGCGCTGCATAACGGGCAGAGTTTACCGGCGGTGGCTTTTGATCAGGACAATAGCACCCAGCTGGCTCAAGGCAGCGTGCAGTTCATTAGCAACCAGATCGATACCAGCACCGGCACCATCGAGCTAAAAGCCACTTTCCCGAATAAAGATGAGTCGCTGTTTGCCAATCAGTTTGTCAACCTGCGCCTGCAAACCAACATTCTGAATAACGCCACGGTGATCCCGGCGCAGGCGCTGCAACTGAGCAGCGACGGCAGCTTTGTGTTTGTGATCAATCAAGACAACACCGTGACGCGCAAAGCCGTGACCACCGGCCCGGCGTTTGGTGAAGATCAGCAGTCGATCCTAAAAGGTGTCGAGCCGGGCGAGCGTCTTGTTACCGAAGGCATCGATCGCCTGACCAACGGCAGTAAAGTCTCTCTGGCCGATGACAGCAAAACTGCCACAGCGGCCAAAAAATGAATCCGTCACGTCTGTTTATCCAGCGTCCCGTCGCCACCATCTTGCTGATGGTCGGCGTGCTGATTTCCGGGATCTTTGCCTATAAATTCCTCTCCACCTCGGCGCTGCCGCAGGTGGATTATCCGACCATTCAGGTCACCACCCTGTATCCCGGGGCCAGCCCGGATGTGATGGCATCGTCTGTGACCTCACCGCTGGAACGCCAGCTGGGGCAGATGGCCGGTTTAAGCCAGATGACCTCCACCAGCTCCGGTGGCTCCTCGATCATCACGCTAAAATTCAGCCTCGATCTGTCGCTGGATGTCGCCGAGCAGGAAGTGCAGGCGGCGATCAATGCCGCCAACAACCTGCTGCCGAGCGATCTGCCCAATCCGCCGACCTATAAAAAGGTCAACCCGGCGGATACGGCGGTGATTACGCTGGCGGCCAGCTCGGATAACCTGCCGCTGACGCAGGTGCAGGATCTGGTGAACACCCGCGTGGCGCTGAAGCTGTCGCAGATTAACGGCGTCGGCATGGTGACATTGGCAGGTGGTCATCAGCCGGCTATCCGCGTGCAGATGGACCCGAAAGCGCTGGCGGCACACAAGCTGTCGCTGGAAGACGTGAATACGTTGATCAGCAACAGCAACGTCAATGGCTCAAAAGGCGGCTTCGATGGCAAATACCATTCGGTGACCATCGATGCCAACGATCAGCTGCGCACCGCCGATGAGTACGGCAATCTGATCATCACCTATCAGAACGGTGCTGCACTGCGCCTGAAAGATATCGCGCACATCGAACAGGGGCCGGAGAACAGCTTCCAGTCGGCTTGGGCCAATAACAGCCCGGCGATTGTGATCAGCGTGCAACGCCAGCCTGGTGCCAACGTGATTCAGGTGGTGGACAGCATCAAAGCGCAGCTGCCAACCCTGCAGGCCGCGTTGCCCGATGGCGTGAAGATGAGCATCTTGTCGGATCGCACCCAAACCATCCGTGCATCCATCAGCGACGTGCAGTTTGAGCTGATGCTGTCGGTGGCGCTGGTGGTGATGGTCACCTTCCTGTTCCTGCGCAATGTGGCGGCGACGCTGATTCCAAGCGTGGCGGTGCCGCTGTCACTGATTGGCACTTTCGGCGTGATGTATCTGGCCGATTTCAGCCTGAATAACCTGTCGCTGATGGCGCTGACCATCGCCACCGGCTTCGTCATCGATGATGCGATTGTGGTAGTGGAGAACATTTCGCGTCGGCTGGAAGAGGGCGAAACGCCGATGCAGGCGGCGCTGAAAGGCTCGCAGCAGATCGGCTTCACCATCATCTCGCTGACCTTCTCGCTGATTGCAGTACTGATTCCGCTGCTGTTTATGGGCGATGTGGTAGGGCGCTTGTTCCGCGAGTTCGCCATTACGCTGGCGGTGTCGATTCTGGTGTCGATGGTGGTGTCACTGACGCTAACGCCAATGCTGTGCGCTTACCTGTTGCAGCATATCCCGGAAGAGAAGCAGTCGCGCTTCTCGCGCAAGGGCGGGCAAATTTTCGATAAGCTGGTGCGTGGCTATGACCGTCTTCTGACCGTGGTGCTGAACCATCAGAAGTTGACGTTACTGGTGGCGCTGGCGACCTTTGCGCTGACAGCGCTGCTGTATATCGCCATCCCGAAAGGCTTCTTCCCGACACAGGATACCGGACTGATCCAGGGTGTCACCGTGGCGTCGCAGGATGTGTCATTTAGCGAGATGTCGAAGCGTCAGCAGGCGCTGGCAAAAGTGATTCTGCAGAACCCGTCGGTGGATAGCCTCTCTTCCACCATCGGGATTGACGGCAGCAACACCAGCCTCAACAGTGGCCGTATCCAAATCAATCTGATGTCGTTTGATGAGCGAGATGACAAAGCCGATGTGGTGATCAAGCAGCTGCATCAGGAGGCGGAGCAGGTGGCGGGCATTCAGCTCTATCTGCAACCGGCGCAGGATTTGACGGTCAACGATCAGGTCACGCCGAGCCAGTATCAGTTCACGCTGGATGACGCAGACAGTGAAAACCTGGTGAGCTGGACGCCGAAGATGGTGGCGGCTTTGCAGCAGCGCCCGGAATTTAACGGCGTGGTGAGTAACCTGCAGGATCAGGGCCGTGTCGCCTATGTCGAACTGAACCGCGACAAAGCCGCGCGCTACGGCATTACCGCCTCGGATGTGGATACGGCGCTGTACAACAGCTTCGGTCAGCGTCTGGTTTCCACCATCTTTACCCAGGCTAACCAGTATCGCGTAGTGCTGGAAGTGGCACCGCAGTATCAGCAGTCTCCGGCGTCGTTTGATGATGTTTATCTGCCGGTGAGCAGCAGTTCCAGCACATCAACCAGCAGCAGTTCGGGCAGCACATCCAGCAGCAGCTCAACCACCAGTTCCGACAGCGACACCACTACCGGGATGGTGAAACTGACCTCGATTGCCACCATTCACCAGCGCACCGGTTCACTGATGCATATGCGTCTGAATCAGTTCCCGGCGGTGATGGTGTCGTTCAATCTCAACAGCGGTTATTCGCTGGAGGATGGGCAGAAGGCGATTGCCGAAGTGACGCAGCAGCTGGATCTGCCATCCAGCATTACGCTGCGCTATCAGGGGGAAACCTCGGCATTCCAGAGCGCGACCGGTAACACGCTGTGGCTGATTCTGGCCGCACTGATCACCATGTATGTGGTGTTGGGCATCCTGTATGAGAGCTTTATTCATCCGGTGACGATTCTCTCGACGCTGCCATCAGCGGCGGTGGGCGCACTGTTGACGCTGTTGCTGGCGGGCAGTGAATTCAGTTTGATTGCCTTAATCGGGGTGATCCTGCTGATCGGTATCGTGAAGAAGAACGCGATTATGATGATCGACTTCGCGCTGGAGGCCGAAAACAAGCAGGGCATGAGCGCGCGTGATGCGATTCATCAGGCCTGCTTGCTGCGCTTCCGTCCGATTCTGATGACCACCATGGCGGCGCTGCTCGGTGCACTGCCGCTGATGCTGGCTTCGGGCTCGGGTGCGGAGCTGCGTCAACCGCTCGGTCTGGTGATCGTCGGGGGGTTGATTGTCAGCCAGGTGCTGACGCTGTTCTCCACGCCGGTGATTTATCTGTGGTTCGATGGCATTGCGCAGCGCGGCAAGCGCTATATGCAGCGTAAACAGCAGCAGGCGCGGAGCGAGTAATGAACCTCACCAGACTCTTTATCTTTCGCCCGGTCACCACGTTGCTGTTAACGTTGTCGATCATGCTGCTCGGTTTGCTGGGTTATCGGCTGTTGCCGGTGGCCCCGCTGCCGCAGGTGGATTTCCCGACCATTATGGTCAGCGCCAGCTTAGCCGGTGCCAGCCCGGAGACCATGGCGGCCACGGTGGCGACGCCGCTGGAGCGCTCGCTGGGGCAGATCGCCGGCGTCACCGAAATGACTTCGACCAGTTCGCAGGGCTCCACCAGCGTGATTTTGCAGTTTGATCTCGACCGCGACATCAACGGCGCGGCGCGCGATGTGCAGGCGGCGATCAACGCCGCGCGCAGTCTGCTGCCGAGCGCGATGGAATCACTGCCGACCTATCGCAAAGCTAACCCGTCCGATGCACCGATTGTGATGCTGGCGTTGACCTCCGCCACGCGCACGCCGGGTGAGCTCTACGACCTGGCCGAGAGCAAAATTGAGCAGGCGATGGGGCAGGTCAAGGGCGTGGGCGAAGTGTCACTAATGGGCAGCGCCTTGCCCGCCGTGCGTATCGATCTGCAACCGCTCAAGCTGGCGCAATACGGCATCTCGCTGGACACGGTGCGTGAAGCCATCGCCAACAGCACCACCAACAAACCCAAAGGCATTCTGCAGGGTAGCCAGCAATCATGGGTGGTGGACAGCAACGGTCAGTTAGATAAAGCGGCGCAGTATCAGGATCTGATCGTCAGCTATAAAGACGGCAAAGCGGTACGTCTGCACGATGTCGCCACCGTCTACGATTCGGTGGAAGATCAGTACCAGGCCGGTTTCCTTAACTCGCAGCCGTCGGTGATGGTGGGCATTAAGCGCCAGGCCGGCGCCAATATGCTCGACACCATTGATGCCATCAAAGCGCAGTTGCCAGCGCTGGAAAAAGATCTGCCCGCAGATACCCAGCTGAAGGTGGTGGTTGACCGTTCGCCGACGGTGCGTGAATCTTTGTATGACACCGAAGAGACGCTGCTGATCGCCATGCTGTTGGTAATCGCGGTGGTGTTTGTGTTCCTGCGTAACGTGCAGGCGGTGGTGATCCCGGCGCTGGCACTGCCGGTGTCGTTGATTGGCACCTGTGCAGTGATGTATCTGCTGGGCTACAGCCTCGATAACCTTTCGCTGATGGCACTGATCATCGCCACCGGATTTGTCGTCGATGATGCCATCGTGGTGCTGGAGAACATCACGCGCCATATCGAAGAAGGTTTGAGTCCGCTGCGGGCGGCGCTAAAAGGCGCGCAGGAAGTGAGTTTCACTGTGCTGTCGATGACCATGTCGCTGGTGGCGGTGTTTATCCCAATCCTGCTGATGGGCAGTATTGTCGGTCGTCTGTTCCGCGAGTTTGCGGTGACGCTCACCGTCTCGCTGTTGATCTCGATGTTTGTCTCGCTGAGCCTGACGCCGATGCTGTGCGCGCGTCTGCTGAAGCCAAAACCGAAAGTCAGCAAGCGCCCGCATCCGCTATATCAGTTTATCGAAAACCAGCTGAATGCTTTGCTGGCAGCCTACTCGCGTGGTCTGGCGTGGGTGATGGCGCACCAGAAGATCACCATGTTCAGCCTGGTGCTGACGGTGTTGCTCAACCTGTTTCTGTTCACCGTGGTGCAGAAGGGCTTCTTCCCCAATCAGGATACCGGCCTGCTGATGGGCGCACTGCGCGCCGATCAAAACATCTCGTTCCAGGCGATGAAGCCGAAGATGCTGGAGTTCACCAAGATCATCCAGTCCGATCCCGCAGTGGACAGCGTGATGTCGTCGATGGGTAGCGGCATGTTTGGCTCGCGCAATAGCGCCAACTTCTTTGTGCGTCTTAAAGACTTTAGCGATCGCGATGCCACGGCCACCAAAGTCGCCAATCGACTGAGCCTGAAGACCAGCCATATCGCCGGGGCGCAGATGTTCCTGATGGCGGCGCAGGATCTGCATATCGGTGGGCGCAGTGCCAATGCTACCTATCAATACAGCTTGCAGGCCGACGATCTGGATGTGCTGCGCGAGTGGACGCCGAAAGTGCAGGCCGCGCTGGCGGCGATCCCACAGCTCAACAGCGTGGACTCCGATTCGCAAACCGGCGGCCAGGAAGTGGTGATCAATATCGATCGCGACCGCGCGCAACGCCTCGGCGTGAATGTGCAGATGCTGGATACCATGCTGAACAACGCCTTTAGCCAGCGCCAGGTGGCGACGCTGTATCACACGCTGAATCAGTATCATGTGGTGATGTCGTTGCAGGACAGCTACACGCGCGATCCGGAGATTTTGAAAGAACTATATGTGATCAACGACAGCGGCGATCGTGTGCCGCTCTCCGCTTTCGCCAGCTTCAAAGGCGGTAACGCGCCGCTGTCGGTGGCGCATCAGGGGCAGTCGGCCACCAGCACCGTTGCCTTTAACCTGAATGATGGTGTGTCACTGGAGCAGGCGCAGGCGCTGATTAAACAGGCGATGGCGCAGCTCGGCCTGCCGTCCACCATTCAGGCCGGATTTGCCGGCACCGCAGCTGCCTTTGCGCAGCTGACCGCCACCATGCCGTGGCTGATTATTGCCGCGCTGGCGGCGGTGTATATCGTGCTGGGCGTGCTGTATGAGAGCTACATCCATCCCATCACCATTCTTTCGACACTGCCATCGGCGGGGGTTGGCGCGCTGCTGCTGCTGCTGCTCACCAATACCCAACTGACGGTGATTGCCCTGATCGGCATCATTCTGCTAATCGGCATCGTGAAGAAGAACGCCATCATGATGATCGACTTTGCAATCCACGCTGAGCGCACGCAAGGCATGTCGCCGAAACAGGCGATTACGCAGGCCTGTTTAATGCGCTTCCGTCCGATCATGATGACCACGCTGGCAGCCTTCTTTGGTGCTTTGCCGCTGGCATTAGGCAGCGGCGGTGATGCGGATTTACGCAGCCCGCTCGGCATCGCGATTGCTGGTGGTTTGGCGCTGAGCCAGTTGTTAACCCTGTTTACCACGCCGGTTGTTTATCTCTGGCTCGATAGTTTAAGCCGTGCCACCAAACGTCAGTGGCAGCGGATGCGTCATGTGGAATCCTGATCGATGAAAAATGTTCTGAAATTTACCCCGATGGTAGTGGCACTGTTGCTGGCGGGTTGTGCGGTGGGGCCGGATTATCAGCGCCCCACCATGGCGATGCCGACGCATTTTAAAGAAGCCAAAGGCTGGCAGCAGGCCACGCCGCAGGATGAGCAGAGTAAAGGTGACTGGTGGTCGGTGTATCACGATGCCACGCTGGATAGCCTGTTGCGTCAGGTGAGCATCTCCAACCAAAACGTGGCGAGCTATGCCGCGCAGTACCGTGAAGCGCAGGCGCTGACCTCGCAGTCACGCGCGGCACTGTTCCCGTCGGTAAGCTACGACGCCAGCAGTACGCGCAGCGGTAGTCGCGCCAGCACCACCGGGCAGCGCAGCGTCAGCAACGCGCATGCCGCCGATCTCAGCGCCAGCTGGGAGCTGGATTTGTGGGGCAAACTGCGCCGTACGCTGGAAGAGAACAAAGCCAGCGCGCAGGCGAGTAAGGCCGAACTGGCGAATATCACCCTAAGTGCCCAATCGGAGCTGGCGCAGGATTACTTCCAGCTGCGCATCCTCGACGAAAAAATTGCTCTGTATCAGCGCAGTATCGATGCCTATCAGCGCTATTTAACGGTGATTCAGAACAAGTACTCGGCGGGCAGCGAATCACGCGCCACGCTGGCACAGGCGCAGATGCAGCTGGAGAGCGCGCGCGCCTCAGCACAGGATTATCAGTGGCAGCGCGCGCAGTCGGAACACGCCATTGCGCTGTTGCTGGGCCGTGCACCGGCTGATTTCTCGCTGCCAGTGGCGAAGCTGGATGCCACGCTGCCAGCCATCCCTAACAGCCTGCCTTCTGCGTTGCTGCAGCGTCGTCCGGATATTGCTTATGCCGAACGTAACGTGGCAGCGGCCAATGCGGCGGTGGGCGTAGCGATTGCCGGCTACTATCCCGATCTGACGTTAAGTGCCACGGGCGGCGTGAGCTCATCGGCCATCAACAGTCTGTTCTCACTGCCAAATCGCGTCTGGTCATTAGGGCCGGAGTTAAGCGGCACGCTGCTGGACTTCGGTGCCACCTCAGCCAAAGTGGAGCAGGCCCGCGCCGCCTATGACGCCAGCGTGGCGGATTATCGCCAGTCGGTGCTGACGGCGATGGGTGAAGTAGAAGATTATCTGGTGCAGCTGAATACGCTGAAGGGTGAGATAGCTTCACAGCAGCTGGCGACCAGCGCTGCACAGGAGTCAGCACGCGTGACGCGTAATCAGTATGATGCCGGGATGATTGATTACCTTGATGTGGCGACCACAGAAAACAGCAGTCTGAGCGAGCAGCAGAGCTTACTGTCATTGCAGAGCACCCAGTGGGTGAGCAGCGTTGAGTTGATCGCTGCGCTAGGCGGTGGTTGGCAGGGATAAGTGTTATTCGTTCTGGCAGGGATGAGTTTTAGCAGCATAGATGAAGGTTGTCTGGCAGTTTAGAACAGCTGAGTTTGATTCTGTTGTGGGCTTTTTTGGCGCGCGGATGGGCCATAGCCCCTCTGCGCCAGCACCTGCTAATCATCCCAGCCTGCGTCAGCACCTGTTTATCATCCCAGTCTACCCAGCCTTGTTTCCCCCTCAGACTGCGCATCACCAGCTACGCCAGTGCAGCCCAGTCTGCATTAGCACTGAGCAGCATTTCACAATAAACAGCACCCCAACGGCACATTTTTACAGACTACACACCACACCCACCTCAATTCCTCACCATAAATCACCGCGCCACTTGTCGAAAATCGCCAGATCCTGCAAGGTAAGCGCCATATTTTAACGCTGCTAAGGAGCTGGCATGCTATTCACTGTTCTGCGATTCCTGTTTCGCCTGTTATGGCGGGTGGAACTGCGTGGCGATCTCACCGCACTGCACAAAGAAAAAGTGCTGATCACCCCTAACCATATGTCATTCCTTGATGGCATTTTGGTGGCGCTGTTTTTGCCGATTAAACCGGTGTTCGCCGTCTACTCCTCGATCAGCGATCAATGGTTTATGCGGCTCCTGAAGCCGATTATCGACTTCGTGCCGCTCGATCCCACTAAACCGATGTCGATCAAACATCTGGTTCGCATGATCAATGAGGGGCGTCCGGTGGTGATCTTCCCGGAAGGACGTATCACCGTGACCGGATCGCTGATGAAAATCTACAGCGGGGCGGGCTTTGTCGCGGCGAAATCGGGTGCGACCGTGGTGCCCATGCGCATTGAAGGCGCGGAATATACGCCGTTTGGCAGACTGGCAGGGGTATTTAAACGTCGCCTGTTCCCACGTATTACCCTGAGCGTATTGCCTGCTACCGTCATACCGATGCCGGAAGCCAAACGCGCGCGCGATCGTCGCGTATTGGCGGGTGAGCACTTACATCATGTGATGATGGAAGCGCGTATGGCGGTGCGTCCACGGGAAACGCTCTTTGAAGCCTTTCTCAATGCACGCCAGCGTTATGGCCTGACTAAACCTTGCATCGAAGACATCAACTTCAAGCCGGACAGCTACACCGGGCTGCTGAAAAAATCGCTCGGCATCGGCCGTATTCTTGAGCGCTACAGCCAGCAGGGGGAATACGTTGGTCTGCTGCTGCCCAATGCCACCGTCACGGCGGCGGCGATCCTCGGGGCGTCACTGCGCGGGCGTATCCCGGCGATGCTCAACTACACCGCGGGCGTCAATGGCATGCGTGCAGCGCTCACCGCTTCACAGGTCAAAACCGTGTTCACCTCGCGCCAGTTCCTTGAGAAAGGCAACCTGGAGCACCTGCCGCAGGGCTTAACGGAAGTCCAGTGGATCTACCTCGAAGATCTGAAAGATACCGTCACACTGAAAGACAAGTTGTGGATTCTGACGCACTTACTGATGCCGCGTCGCGCACAGGTCAGGCAGCAGCCGGAAGATGCCGCGATGGTGCTGTTCACTTCGGGTTCGGAAGGCAATCCCAAAGGCGTGGTGCACTCGCACAAAAGCCTGCTGGCTAACGTTGAACAGATTCGCACCGTGGCGGATTTCACCCCGCGCGATCGCTTTATGTCGGCGCTGCCGCTGTTCCATGCTTTCGGCCTCACGGTGGGCTTGTTTACGCCGCTGCTGACCGGCGCACAGGTGTTCCTCTATCCGAGCCCGCTGCATTACCGCATCGTGCCCGAACTGGTGTATGACCGTAACTGCACCGTGCTGTTTGGGACGTCGACTTTCCTCGGCAACTATGCGCGCTTTGCCAATCCGTATGATTTTGCACGCCTGCGCTATGTGGTAGCGGGTGCAGAGAAGTTGCAGGAAGGCACGCGCCAAATCTACGCCGAGAAGTACGGCATTCGTATTCTTGAAGGCTACGGCGTCACCGAGTGTGCACCAGTGGTGGCAATCAACGTGCCGATGGCGGCGAAAACCCACACCGTGGGCCGTATCCTGCCGGGCATGGATTCACGTTTGATCTCCGTGCCGGGTATTGAGCAGGGCGGTCGTCTGCAACTGCGTGGTCCGAACATCATGAACGGTTATCTGCGCGTCGAGAATCCTGGCGTGCTGGAGAAACCAGTAGCCGATAACGGTGAAGGCGAGATGGAAGCCGGTTGGTACGATACCGGCGACATTGTTAGCTTTGATGAAGGTGGCTTCTGTCAGATTCAGGGCCGTGCCAAACGCTTCGCCAAAATTGCCGGTGAGATGGTGTCACTGGAAAGCGTCGAACAGATCGCTTTGAAAGCCTCGGGCGAGAAGCAGCATGCCGCGTCACTGCGCCCTGACGGTCATCGCGGTGAAGCCTTAGTGTTGTTCACTACTGACGGCGAACTGGGGCGTGAGCAACTGCTTAAAGCCGCCCGCGATATCGGTGCGCCAGAATTGGCTGTGCCGCGTGACATTCGCTTTATGAAACAGCTGCCGCTGCTGGGTAGCGGTAAACCAGACTACGTCAGCCTGAAACAGCTGGCCGAAGAGGATCAAGCATGAGTCAGGCGGTTAATCCCGATTCACCGTTACTGTCACGCAATATGATGGCGGTGATTGTGGCGCAGTTTTTCTCCGCGTTTGGCGATAACGCGCTGCTGTTTGCCACGCTGGCGGTGCTGAAAAGTCAGCTCTATCCCGACTGGAGCCAGCCGATTCTGCAGATGATGTTTGTAGCCACTTACATTCTTCTGGCACCGTTTGTCGGGCAGATGGCTGACAGCTTTGCTAAAGGCCGGGTGATGATGTTCGCCAACAGCCTCAAGCTGCTGGGTGCACTGGTTATCTGTTTTGGCTTCAATCCATTCCTTGGCTATACGCTGGTGGGTATTGGTGCGGCATCCTACTCGCCTGCTAAGTACGGCATCCTCACCGAGATCACCAGCGGTGAACGACTGGTGAAGGCCAACGGTCTGATGGAGTCCTCTACCATTGCTGCCATCCTGTTGGGTTCAGTGGCGGGCGGTATTCTGGCGGACTGGAATCTGCTGGCCGCGCTGATTGTGTGTGCACTCACTTACGCGTTGGCAGTGGTGGCGAATATCTTTATTCCTAAGCTGTTGGCGGCACGACCGGGTCAGAGCTGGCAGTTTGGTGCCATGTTCCGCAGTTTCAAAGATTCCGCTTTGCTGTTGTGGCGTAACGGCGAGACGCGTTTTTCCCTGCTCGGCACCAGCATGTTTTGGGGCGCGGGGGTTACGCTGCGTTTCCTGCTGGTGCTGTGGGTGCCCGTGGCGCTCGGTATTACCGACAATAAAACGCCCACCACGTTAAATGCCATGGTGGCGATCGGGATTGTGATTGGCGCTGCCGCGGCGGCGAAACTGGTGACGCTGCAAACCGTGCGCCGCTGCATGCCCGCCGGGATATTAATCGGCGTGATGGTGGTGGTGTTCTCACTGCAAACCACCTTGCTGAATGCCTATCTGGTACTGATGGTGTTGGGTGCGCTCGGTGGCTTCTTCGTGGTGCCGCTTAATGCGCTGTTGCAGGAGCGCGGCAAAGAGTCGGTGGGCGCGGGTAATGCGATTGCCGTGCAGAACTTCGGTGAAAACATCGCGATGTTGGTGATGCTGGCGCTGTACACCATCGCTGTTAAGTTGGGTGCACCTGCAGTGGCAACCGGTATCGGGTTCGGTGGGATTTTTGCTGTGGCGATTGCGTTGCTGTGGTGGAAATCGCGCCGTTAAGGCGGTGCGTTGAAAAACCAGGTCGCCAGCAATGGCGACCATAGATCCGAAATGCGCGCATTCGGGTGCACACAATCAAAAACCGCGTCATACGCCTGTAGGGTGTGCATCCAGGCACATCGGGCCAAAGTCTTAGCCACCAGGCCATCAATGCTGCAGGTCGTTGCGACGCAAACCGTTGCGCCGCAACGATGGCATCCCGTTAGGGTGCCGGGTAAGTATACTGACGATGAATCGCTTCCAGTTCCTCTAACACATCGGCATTCAGCGTCAGGTTGAAACTCTCCACGTTAATCTTCAGCTGTTCCAGCGTCGTCGCGCCCAGCAGGGTACTGGCGACAAATGGCTGCTGACGCACGTAAGCCAGTGCCATCTGTGACGGATCCAGGTTGTGCTTCTTCGCCAAATCCACGTAAGCGGCAATCGCCTGATTCGACTGCTCACCGCTGTAGCGGGTGAAGCGGCTGAACAGCGTATTACGCGCACCGGCGGGTTTCGCACCATTCAGATATTTGCCGCTCAAAGTACCAAACGCCAGGCTTGAATAGGCCAGCAGTTCAACGCCTTCGTGCTGGCTGATTTCCGCCAGGCCAACTTCAAAGCTGCGATTCAGCAGGCTGTACGGGTTCTGGATGGTCACAATACGCGGCAGCTCGTGCTTCTCAGCCAGCTGCAGATAGCGCATCACGCCCCATGCGGTTTCGTTAGACACGCCGATGTAGCGAATCTTACCCGCACGCACCTGCTCATTCAGCGCTTCCAGCGTTTCCAGCAGCGTCACGTTGGCGGTGGTTTCGCTGTACTGGTAGCCCAGTTTGCCGAAGTAGTTGGTTTGACGTTGCGGCCAGTGCAGCTGGTAGAGATCGAGATAGTCGGTGTTCAGACGCTTCAGGCTGGCATCCAGCGCTTCGCGAATGTTTTTGCGATCCAGTGCCTGGTTAGGGCGAATCGACGCATCTGCGCCGCGCACCGGACCGGCAATTTTGCTGGCCAGAATGATCTTGTCACGGCTGCCGCGCTTCTTCAGCCAGCTGCCAATGTACTGTTCGGTTAATCCCTGGGTTTCCGGGCGTGGCGGCACCGGATACATTTCAGCGGTATCAATCAGGTTGATGCCACTGCTCATCGCGTAATCGAGTTGCGCGTGGGCGTCGGCTTCGCTGTTTTGCTCACCAAACGTCATGGTTCCTAACCCCAGTTGGCTGACTTCCAGCGTACTGTGGGGGATGCGGTGATAATGCATTGCCGGCTTCCTTTTTTCATTATGAAAGGGAATGTTGTGTCCTCTGGGACTATATCCTGTGAAGCGGCGCGGAAGGAAGGGGGGAAAGTTCGGGAAATCGCCTGCACTGGGGAAAAAATCGTGCAGGCAATCGAATTTGGCACTTAACGCTCAATGATGGTGGAGACCTCGTCACCATTGATCTGCATCACATGACCTTGATCGTCAGTGTACTGCACCAAACCTGTCTCTTTATCGATGGACGGTTTGCCATCAGTTTTAATCATACGGCCATCTTTGGTCGCCATCACGTAATCACTGCTGCAACCACTCAACGTCAGCGCGACCAGCATAATACCCACGACACTCACCAACCCTTTCATTCTTATCTCCCTCAACCTACTTCAACTGCAAAAGTGTAGTAATAAATGCTTTCGCTGGCTGACGTAATCGCATCATTCCTAAAATTAAAGGGCGAGATGCGCTCGCCCTTGACATCGTTAAGCCGCGCTTTTCTTGCTGCGCATCAGGTTCAGGCACTCCACGGCCATGGAGAAGAACATGGCAAAATAAATGTAACCTTTTGGTACATGGATACCGAAACTCTCCAGAATCAGGGTAAAGCCGACCAGAATCAGGAATGCCAGCGCCAGCATTTTCACCGATGGATGACGCTCAACAAATTCACCAATGGCGCGTGCGGCAAACATCATCATCAACACGGCAATGACCACGGCAGCCATCATGATGAACAGATGATCGGACAAGCCGACAGCGGTGATCACCGAATCGAGGCTGAAAATAATGTCCAGCAACATGATCTGAACGATCGCGCCGAAGAAGGAGTGGACGTTGGTTTTGTGCTCACCTTCGGCGCCTTCGATGGTTTCATGAATCTCCATGCTGGATTTCCACAGCAGGAACAGACCACCAAACAGCAGGATCAGGTCGCGCGCAGAGAAGCTGTGATCCATCAGGGTAAACAGCGGATTGGTGAGACGGACTACCCAGGCAATGGACGCCAGCAGACCCAGTCGCATCAGCATGGCACCCATTAAACCGAGGCGGCGAGCTTTGTTTTGCTGGTGTTTCGGCAACTTAGCGACAACCAGCGACAGGAAGATAATGTTGTCGATACCCAAAACCACTTCCAGAATGGTCAATGTTCCCAGTGCCAGCCAGGCATTGGGATCAGCAATCCAGTCAAACATGAATCATTCAATCCTAAACGAAAATTAAACGGCGATTATACACGTCCTGTTTCGGCTTGCAGCTGCCTTGGCTGCTCACGTTCACCCCAGTCACTTACTTATGTATGCTCCCGGGGATTCGCGTACTTGCCGCATGGCTGCACCAAAAAAAGGCCCCATCAGGGGAACCGAACCAGTCGTGTATGGAGTCGAGTCATTTACAGTAGAAAATGGCGTGCCAGCAGCGGTCCGGTAAAGCTTTTCTTGAGATAAAAACCGCGCGGTAGCGTCATTATAGGCTCTCCATGCTCACCGATGGCTTCCGTCAGCGCTTTGCTGTTGGCCGCTTTCGGGCGGATCTGCAGCCAGGCGCCGTGACGGGCGGTAATGCGTTCCACCTGGCCCAGCACGATCATATCCATCAACTCTTCCCAGTCTTCACGCAACTGCTGATCTTCTTCTTCGCTCGGTTGCCATAACAGCGGCGATCCCACTCGTCGATCCGCGAGGGGCAAAGCACGGTCACCCTCAATCGGGATCCACAAAACGCGAGCCAGCTTGTGGCGCACATGGCTGGTCTCCCAGGTTACGCCGCTGTTGCCGGTCAGAGGCGCAACGCAG
The DNA here is from genome assembly GCF_032082325.1 of Pantoea sp. CTOTU50773. Taxonomy (NCBI): domain Bacteria; kingdom Pseudomonadati; phylum Pseudomonadota; class Gammaproteobacteria; order Enterobacterales; family Erwiniaceae; genus Pantoea; species Pantoea sp. CTOTU50773. Next base: position 46,054 of record NZ_DAMDQC010000009.1, read on the forward strand.
ACAAAGGTGGTTTCCAACGGTTTGCCCAGCGCATCCACGGGGATGGTCTTGAGTTCGATACCGAGATGGGCGAAATCCTGCTCCGCTTTGCTGCCCGCGCTGGCACCAAGGTGCAGCTCAATCAGCATGCCAACCCAGCCCTTATCCCGCCGCAAATCGGCTGGCACCGGCAAACCCAGCTGAGCTGCCAGTGCGGCAAACGTCTGGCCTGCCAGCTGTTGTGCACGTTGCAGTAATTCCGCTTCATTTTGTGGTGGCTGCGGCAATAAAACGGGGGAATTCATGGCAAAACTCATATTGGTTAAAGGATGTACAGCGCTGGCGGGGACGAGTTTTCCACATGCGCGCAGCGTGAATAACCGTGATAATAGCATGATTAAGCGTGCTTTTTTATTTGCATTGCCGGACGGCTGTGGATGCTATGGCAAGGTTATCCCAGTTTGTTATCGACAATGAACAGGATCTCCAGACTACTTATCCACAGAATGGTGGGATAACCCCCCTCACAGAGCACCCCTGTTTCGATTTACAGCCTTGACTTTAGTGATTTGAACGCTTTTTTTCCTTTCTTTGACCAGGTTTAGGGCATTATCTGTGGATAAAAGCGACGCTGATGGATCTTTGAGCAGCTAATGGAACCTGAGGATAATTAGAAAGTGATCGGCGTTGAAACAACACTGTGATTTTTTCCTATCACTATGATTAATGGTGTTTTTAGTGCTATTCTTAGTCTGCCTTATGAGAATTTTCCGAAGTGGTTATTCAACTCATTCCCGTGTTCTGCACAAAGCTATCCACAGAAAAGGTGAATAAGATCGCCCTGAAAACCGCTCCGCTGTTTATAACTTGGCTAAACTCTGTGAGTTATCCTGTTTTTATTCGGCTATCGCCCCGGATATCCAGTGGTTTACCGCCTGTAAGGAGTGTGAAACAATCAGGCTATTCAAATTTAGCTTTGAGGTAGTCCAGTGATCGATGATGATGGCTACCGCCCGAATGTTGGTATCGTAATCTGTAACAGGCAAGGACAAGTGTTATGGGCCAGGCGCTTTGGACAGCACTCCTGGCAATTTCCTCAGGGAGGCATCAATCCGGGTGAAACCGCTGAACAGGCGATGTATCGCGAACTGTTCGAAGAAGTGGGTTTACACCGCAAAGATGTTCGAATACTTGCTTCAACCCGTAACTGGTTACGTTACAAGTTGCCAAAACGTTTGGTGCGTTGGGACACAAAGCCGGTGTGTATCGGCCAGAAACAAAAGTGGTTTCTTCTGCAGTTGATGTGTAGTGACGCGGAGATCAATGTGCAACACAGCAGCACGCCGGAGTTTGATGGTTGGCGCTGGGTCAGCTTTTGGTATCCGGTGCGTCAGGTCGTCTCTTTTAAGCGCGATGTCTATCGCCGCGTGATGAAAGAATTCGCTGGCGTGGTGATGTCTATGCAGGAGAGTGCGGGGCAGCGTAATAACAATGCCGCTCATCGACGTAAAAGAGGATAGGCCACGCCCTTTATGCTCACTCAGTTGCGCGAAATAGTAGAGAAAGTGGCGAGTGCTCCGCGTCTGAATGAAGCACTCGACATTCTGGTAAACGAAATTTGCCTTGCGATGGAAACCGAGGTCTGCTCGGTTTATCTCGCAGATCACGATCGTCGTTGCTACTACCTGATGGCGACGCGCGGGCTGAAAAAGCCGCGCGGTCGCACTGTCATGCTGGCGTTTGATGAAGGTATCGTCGGGCTCGTCGGACGTTTAGCCGAGCCGATCAACCTTGCCGATGCGCAAAGCCATCCCAGCTTCAAATACATTCCTTCTGTTAAAGAAGAGCGTTATCGCTCTTTCCTTGGCGTGCCGATCATCAGCCGTCGCCAACTGCTTGGCGTGCTGGTGGTTCAGCAGCGCGAACATCGTCAGTTCGACGAAAGCGAAGAATCTTTCCTGGTGACGCTGGCCACGCAGATGGCGGGCTTGTTATCTCAATCGCAGCTCGGCCAACTGTTTGGTCAGTTCCGTCAGACGCGGGTGAAAGCCATCGCGGCGGCACCTGGCGTGGCGGTCGCGCCCGGTTGGGTTGATGAAACCCAGCCCTTGCTGGATCAAGTCTCTGCGGCCTCCACGCTGGATGTGCAGCGTGAACGCGAGCGTCTGGTGCTGGCAATGGGCGAGGCGGGCAATGAATTTCGCCGCTTCAGCAAACGCTTTACCGCCAGCGTGCAAAAAGAGAGTGCGGCGATCTTTGATCTCTACTCGCACCTGTTAACCGATGCCCGTTTGAAAAAAGATCTGTTTGCCGAGATTGATCGCGGATCGGTTGCCGAGTGGGCGGTGAAAACGGTGATCGAGAAGTTCGCCGAACAGTTTGCCAGCCTGCAGGATCAATATTTACGCGAGCGTGCGGGCGATTTGCGCGTGCTCGGACAACGTCTGCTATTCCATCTCGACGATACGCTGGTCGGCACCAATGCCTGGCCTGAACGCTTCGTGCTGGTGGCGGATGAACTCACCGCGACCACGCTGGCAGAGCTGCCACCGGAGCGTTTAGCCGGTGTGGTGGTACGCGACGGTGCGGCCAATTCCCACGCGGCTATTCTGACGCGCGCGATGGGCATTCCCACCGTCATGGGTGCGGATATCATCCCTGCGCAGCTCAACAAACGCCTGCTGATTGTCGATGGCTATCGCGGCGAGTTGTTAATCGATCCTGAACCCGTGCTGGTGCAGGAGTATCAGCGTTTGATCAGCGAAGAAAATGCGCTGAGCAAAATGGCGGAAGGTGTGGTGGAGCAGCCCGGCGAGCTGAAAAGCGGCGAACGGGTGCAGGTGATGCTGAATGCGGGCCTGAGCCCTGAGCATGAGCAGAAGCTGGATAACTGGGTGGATGGCATCGGCCTGTACCGCACAGAAATTCCATTTATGCTGCACAACGGATTCCCGTCGGAAGAGGAGCAGGTCGCGCAATATCAAGGCATGCTGCAACTGTTCTACGATAAGCCGGTGACGTTGCGTACGCTGGATGTCGGCGCCGATAAACAGCTGCCTTACATGCCGATCAGTGAAGAAAATCCTTGCCTTGGTTGGCGCGGTATCCGTTTGACGCTCGACCAGCCAGAAATTTTCCTGGTGCAGGTACGTGCCATGCTGCGTGCCAACGTGGCCTCCGGCAATCTCAGCATTCTGCTGCCGATGATCAGCCATATCGATGAGATCGACGATGCACGTCGCCTGATCGATCGTGCCGGTCGCGAAGTGGAAGAGATGCTGGGCTATGTGATCCCGAAACCGCGTATTGGCGTGATGATCGAAGTGCCCTCCATGCTGTTTATGATCCCGCATCTGGCGGATCGCGTGGACTTTATTTCGGTGGGCACCAACGACCTGACGCAGTATCTGCTGGCGGTGGATCGCAACAATACCCGTGTGGCGAATCTCTACGATCCGCTGCATCCGGCGATGCTGCGCGCGTTGCAGAGCATTGCCCACGAAGCCCGTCAGGCCAAACTGGAACTCTGCCTGTGTGGTGAAATGGCCGGCGATCCGATGTGCGTGGCACTGCTAGTGGGCATGGGTTATCACCACCTCAGCATGAACGGTAAAAACATTCCGCGCGTGAAGTATCTGTTGCGTCACCTCGATCACGAGGAAACGCAGAAGCTCAGTGAAAATGGTGTGGCGGCCCATACCGCTTCAGAAGTGCGCCATCTGGTGTCCGCGTTTATGGAACGACGTGGCCTGGGCGGTTTGATTCGCGGCGGCCGTTAACGGCTTTTACATTTCCGCGGCAATTGTGAAAAGCGGCTGTGCTATCATGCGCAGCCTTTTATGGTATGACCCCTTAGCCAGACCCGTTTCAGGTCAGAAAAAACGATGGTGAAAGATGACTAACGGCTACATTTCGTTTCCCCAATTCGATCCGGTAATTTTCTCCATCGGACCGATTTCGCTTCACTGGTACGGTTTGATGTATCTGGTGGGCTTTGTATTTGCTATGTGGCTGGCGGTGCGCCGTGCCAATAAACCCGGCAGCGGCTGGAAAAAAGAAGAAGTGGAAAACCTGCTGTATGCGGGCTTCCTCGGCGTGTTCCTCGGTGGCCGTATCGGCTACGTGCTGTTCTATAACCTGCCGCTGTTCCTCGATAATCCACTCTATCTGTTCAAAGTCTGGGATGGCGGTATGTCGTTCCACGGTGGCTTGATTGGGGTGATTGTGGTGATGCTGGTGTTTGCGCGTCGTACTAAACGCACTTTCTTCCAGGTATCTGATTTCATTGCGCCGCTGATTCCGTTTGGTTTGGGCGCCGGTCGTCTCGGTAACTTCATCAACGGCGAGCTGTGGGGGCGTGTCGATCCCAACTTCAAATTCGCCATGCTGTTCCCGGGATCGCGCAGTGAAGATATCGCGCTGGCGGCCAACAATCCGCAGTATCAGCAGTTGCTGAGCACTTACGGTGTGTTGCCGCGTCATCCTTCGCAGCTGTATGAGCTGTTCCTCGAAGGTATCGTGCTGTTCATCATCCTCAACCTGTTTATTCGCAAGCCGCGCCCGATGGGCAGCGTCTCTGGCCTGTTCCTGATTGGCTATGGCGCTTTCCGCATCATCGTCGAATTCTTCCGCCAGCCGGATGCCCAACTGGGCCTGTTTGAAGGCGGCATCAGCATGGGGCAGATTCTCTCGATCCCAATGATTCTGGCCGGTGTGATTATGATGATCTGGGCGTTCCGTCGTCGTCCGCAGCAACAAACTCGTGAGGTAAAATGAAACAGTATCTGGATTTAATGCAACATGTGCTGAATGAAGGCGCAGAGAAAGCCGACCGTACCGGTACAGGCACCCTGTCGATTTTCGGCCACCAGATGCGTTTCAATTTGCAGGATGGTTTTCCACTGGTCACCACCAAGAAAGTGCACCTGCGTTCGATCATTCATGAACTGCTGTGGTTCCTGAAAGGCGAAACCAATATCAGCTACCTGAAAGATAACAAGGTGACGATTTGGGACGAGTGGGCGGATGAGAATGGCGATTTAGGACCGGTCTACGGTAAGCAATGGCGCAGCTGGGGCAGTGCGTCAGGCGAAGAGATCGACCAGATTAGCAAAGTGATTGAGCAGTTGAAGCGCGATCCCGATTCACGCCGCATCATCGTATCGGCATGGAACGTGGGCGAGCTGGATCAGATGGCGCTAGCACCTTGTCATGCCTTCTTCCAGTTCTACGTGGCAAACGGCAAGCTCTCTTGCCAGCTTTATCAGCGCTCGTGCGATATCTTCCTTGGTCTGCCGTTCAATATCGCCAGCTATGCGCTGCTGGTGCATATGGTGGCGCAGCAGTGCGATCTGGAAGTGGGTGATTTTGTCTGGACCGGTGGCGACACGCATCTGTACAGCAATCATCTGGAGCAGGCACAGCTGCAGCTGACGCGCGAGCCACGCCCGCTGCCGAAACTGGTGATCAAACGTAAACCTGCTTCTATCTTCGATTACAACTTTGAAGATTTTGAGATTGAGGGTTACGACCCGCATCCAGCCATTAAAGCGCCGGTTGCGGTGTAAACGCACGCGTCATCACGCTGAAGCCCTGCCACTTTGCGGGGCTTTTTTATCTCTGTTATCTGTATCCGCCTCGCAAAAATTTGTCTCAACCTGTACCGCGCGAAAACAGCCTGCGCGACGCTTTCCATCCTGCCGCTTGATGCCTTGTTGCCTGTTCGATTGAAGCGCACATTGGCTGCCATGAACAAACACGCAAACCTCGGTTTCACCCTGCTGGAGCTGCTACTGGTGATGGTGATCGCCGGCATACTCAGCCTCGGCGCCCTGCACAGTTGGCAGCGCTGGCAGCAGCATCAACAACTGCGCGATAGCGTGCTGCAGCTGCAGGGGTTTCTGTTACGGCTGCGCGCCCATGCGAACGGGCATAACAGCGATCTCAATTTGTGGCTGATTCCCGGCGAACGCGGCTGTTTGGGCGTAGGTGTAAAACCGGCGGAGGGCTGTGAACTGCCTTCACGCTGGTGGCTAGCACCGCCGCATGCCGGGGTACGCTTCAGTACCATCATCGGCGAGCCGGGTTTCTTTGGACGGCGTGACGTGGCGCGCCCTGGCAGCATTGAGATTGAAAATGCTGCCGGTCGCTGGCGGGTGATTATCTCTGCGCGAGCACGTATTCGCGCCTGCCAGACCGGAGAAAAAGGGTGCGAGTAGCGGAGGCCGGTTTCAGCCTGCTGGAAATGCTGATTGCTCTGGCAGTAGGCGCGATATTGATGGTGAGTGTGGGCCGATTTTTGCCGCTACTGCTGGAGCAAAATCTGCGCCTGCAGCAGCGCGTGCAATTGCAACAGGAGCTACAGCAGCTTTCTCATACGCTGCAAAAAGCGTTACAGCGCGCGGGATACTGTCGTGGGCAATGTACTGGCCCCGCACTGACTCTGGCTGCGAGTGGCAGCTGTGTGCTGCTGCGCTGGGATGAAAACAGCAATGGGCGCTGGGAAGATGTGGGCAGCAGTGACAGCGACTTTTACGGCTATCGGTTGCGCAGCGGGCAGCTGGAAATGCAGCGCGCGGTTGATAACTGCAACGGCAACGGTTGGGAACGCCTAACCGATCCCGCTTTCCTCACCATCGAACATTTTAGCGTGGTGCGGCAAGGCACCCGATTAATGCTCCATCTGACGGGGCGATCGGGTAGACAAAGCCTGCAGGTGGAGCACTGGATTGAAGGACGAAACTTATGAACCAGCACGGCAACAGCACGCTGGGCATGGTGCTGATGCTGTTACTGCTCGGCAGCCTGACGCTGCATGCCACACGCACGCAGTTGTCACAGGGTATGGTGCTGGTGGCCGATACGCAGCAGCACCATAAAGATTTTGCGCAGGCACAGACTGCGCTGCAATGGGGGCTGATGCAGAGTTGGCCAGCGGCGTCCGGCTGGCAATGTCAGCAACAGTCCGCGCACCAGTGGTTAAGCTGCTTATTGCAGATGGAGGAGGGCAATGCGCTGTTATCGGGTCAGGATGAAAAGAGTGATCTCCGCCTCTGGCAATGGGTCTCGCCACGCAACCAACGGTTGCATCCCCAGGCGCACGGCTGGATTGACTACTGTCCATTGTCTAAACCGGAGCACTGCCAGCCGCAGGAAGGATCAACAGGGCTTTAGCCTGGCAGAAACGCTGGTGGCGATGCTGCTGCTGGCGATGACCATCAGCATGCTGTTGCAATACCATCGCGCGCTGGCCTTAGGGTTTAGTCAACAGTGGCAGCAGCGCCAGGCGTGGCAGGTTGCCGGACAAGCCTTGCTGGGGCGTGAGGTGGCGGGCTGGCAGATCGATCGTCAGCAGCAGAGTGTGGGCATAGGATGCGTGCTGGAGCGTATCACGGTGACGGGCTCGCAACAGCGCAGTGCCAGTCTGGCCCAGCTCAATTGTCACTAAGGTGACCTCGGCGATAGGCATCGTTAGCGATACAGGGTAGAGTGACCAGGCTGCGCTGTTTTCCCTCTCAAGGAGATTTATGTTCCGGGTTTACCACTCCAATCAGCTTGATCTGTTGAAAAATCTGGCAGGTATTCTGATTGAAAACCAGCCGCTGAACGATGCGTTCGCGGCCGAACAGGTGCTGGTGCAAAGCCCCGGCATGGCGCAGTGGCTGCAGATGGAACTGGCAAACAGTTTTGGTATTGCAGCGAATATCGACTTTCCGCTCCCTGCGACCTTTATCTGGAACATGTTTGTCAAAGTGCTGCCCGGCATTCCAGAGGAGAGCGCTTTCACTAAAGCCAGCATGAGCTGGAAATTGATGCATCGCTTGCCCACCTTGCTGGAGCAGGAGGCCTTTCAGCCGTTGCGTCACTACCTCAATGATGACGATGACAAGCGCAAGCTTTATCAGCTCAGCGCCCGCGTGGCCGATCTGTTTGACCAGTATCTGGTGTATCGATCTGACTGGCTCAACAGTTGGGAGCGCGGAGAACTCATCGACGGCTTGAGCGATGCCCAACAGTGGCAGGCACCGCTGTGGCGCGATCTGGTGGCGTTCACTAAACAATTGGGCCAGCCGATGTGGCACCGTGCCAACCTGTATGCGCGCTTTATCCATGCGCTGGAGCAGGCCGAAACGCCACCGGCGGGATTGCCGCAGCGCGTGTTTATTTGTGGTATCTCCGCGCTGCCGCCGGTGTATTTACAGGCGCTGGAAGCGCTTGGCCGCCATATCGATATTCACCTGCTGTTCACCAACCCCTGCCGCCACTACTGGGGCGATATTCAGGATTACGCTTTCCTCGCCAAATTGCAGAGCCGCAAACGTCGCCGCATGCAGTCTGAAGAAGCACAGCCGCTGTTCCGCGATCCCGAAGCAGCGCCGACGCTGTTCAATGAACTCGGCGAGCAACAACTCACCAATCCGTTATTGGCCTCGTGGGGCAAACTGGGGCGCGATAATCTGTTTCTGCTGAGTCAGATGGAATCCGCCGCTAACGATATTGATGCCTTTGTTGAGATGCCGCAGGACAGCCTGCTACACAGTCTGCAAGCCGACCTGCTCAACCTGGATGACCACGCCGTGATCGGTTTGCACGCCGATGAACTGGGTAACAGCCACAAAAAACGGGTGCTCGACCCTGATGATCGCACCATCACGCTGCAGGTATGTCATAGCGCTCAGCGTGAAGTGGAAGTGTTACAGGATCATCTGCTGGCGCTGATGGAGGCCGATCCCGATCTCAAACCGCGCGACATCATCGTGATGGTGGCGGATATCGATAGCTACGCGCCCTTCATTCAGGCGGCGTTTGCCAGTGCGCCTGCGGATCGTTATCTGCCGTTTGCCATCTCGGATCGCCGCGCCAGCCAGGCACATCCGGCGATTCTGGCCTTATTGAGCTTGCTGGCGCTGCCAGACAGCCGCTTTGCTTCCGAAGAGGTGCTGGCACTGCTCGAAGTGCCTGCGCTGGCGCAGCGCTTCTCGGTGGATGAAAGCGGTTTGCGCCTGCTGCGCCGTTGGGTGATGGAATCCGGTATTCGCTGGGGGCTGGATGATGCCAGCGTCGAAGCATTGGCACTGCCTGCCACCGGTCAACATACCTGGCGCTTTGGCCTGCAGCGCATGCTACTGGGTTACGCGCTGGAAAGCCGCAACGGTGACTGGCAGGGCATTCTGCCTTACGACGAATCCAGCGGATTGATTGCCGAACTGGCCGGGCATCTGGCCGAATTGCTCTCTCGCTTAGAGTCGTGGCGCACCCGACTGACCGGCGAGCGTACGCTACCGGAGTGGCTGCCGCTGTGCCGCGAGCTGATCGACAGCTTCTTCAACGGCGATGCCGAAAGCGACGCAGCATTACTACTGGTTGAAACCCAGTGGAAACAGATTATTGAGCAGGGCACGCAGGCTGATTATCAGCAACCGATTCCCGTCACCTTACTGCGTGATGAGTTGCGCTCGCGCCTCGATCAGCAGCGTATCAGTCAGCGCTTCCTGGCCGGGCCGATAAACTTCTGTACCCTGATGCCAATGCGTTCGATTCCGTTCAAAGTCGTCTGCTTGCTGGGGATGAACGATGGTGTCTATCCACGCACGCTGGCGCCGCTCGGTTTTGACCTGATGCAGCAGCAGGCACGCAAAGGCGATCGCAGCCGCCGTGATGATGACCGCTACCTGTTCCTTGAAGCCCTGATTTCGGCACAGCATCAGCTCTACATCAGCTATATCGGCCGCGCGATTCAGGACAACACCGAGCGTTATCCCTCAGTGCTGGTGACAGAGTTGGTGGATTATCTTGGTCAGAGTTTTTGTCTGCCAGGCGATGAAGCGTGCGAACCCGACGTCAGCGAGCAGCGTGTTCGTGAACATTTACAGAAGCTCCACAGCCGCATGCCCTTTGCAGCGGAGAACTTCCGCCCTGACGCTTACGGCCAGAGCTTCGCCGCAGAATGGTTGCCCGCTGCCACCGGCAATGGCGTGGCACAGCCAGACTTTGTGCAAAGGTTGCCGCCACTGCCGCTGGAAACGCTCTCGCTTGAGCAATTGCTGCGCTTCTGGCGTCATCCGGTACGGGCCTGGTTCCAGCAGCGGCTGGGCGTGGCTTTCTGGATGGAAGAGAGCGAATTGCCGGACAGCGAGCCGTTTGCGCCAGATAGTCTGGAGCGTTATCAAATCAATGCGCAGCTACTGAATACCCTGGTCAACGGTGAGGATCCCGCGCAGCTTTATGCGCGTCATCGCGCTGCGGGCAATCTGCCTTATGGTGCTTTTGGGGAACTTTTCTGGCAGAGCCAGACCGAAGAGATGCAGGAAGTGGCTGCGGAAGTGAGTGGACAGCGTCAGCCCTCAGAGAGTTGGGAAATCAATCTGCCGCTGAATGGGGTGCAGTTGACCGGTTGGTTAACCCAGGTGCAAGCTGATGGACTGTTACGCTGGCGTCCGGGTGTGCTGAACATGAACGATGGTCTGCTATTGTGGCTGGAGCATCTGGTTTATTGCGCGCTGGGCGGCAAAGGAGAAAGCCGCATGTACGGGCGCAAACAAAGCCGCTGGCGTTTTAAAGCCATCGACGCTGAGTCTGCGCTGTCACTGTTGAACGAATACGTGACGGCTTATCAGGCGGGGATGACGGAACCGTTGATGTTGCTGAACAAATCGGGTGGCGCGTGGCTGGATGCCAGTTTTGATCGAAAATCCGGCCAGTTGCTGGACGATGACGCCACGCAGAAAAAGGCATTGAACAAATTGCTGCAAGCCTGGCAGGGTGGTTTTCAGGTGGAGGGCGAAGGCAGCGATCCTTATCTGCAGCGCCTGAGCCGGACGCTGGATGATGAGGCGGTGCAGGTAATTGTTGCCGCCGCTCGCCAGTGGTATTTACCGGTGCGCCTTGCGCATCAAGATGATGAATAGCAATTGGGTAACGCCGCTTTTGCGGGTGTTCCCAAAATCATAAAAAGTTGTCTATTGCGCCGCTGGGCACACAGCCAGCGGTAAAGGGTAAAGAAAGGGGTTTAAATGCGGATTTACGCACGCTGGATGGGAGCGCTGCTGCTAAGCATGCTGGCGCTGAATGCCTTTGCCGATAGCGATCGCGGCTGGCAGCCCATCAATGAAACAATTCGAAAAAGCGATCACGATCCGCGCAGTTATCAGGCCATCACGCTGACTAACGGTATGACGGTGTTGCTGGTGTCTGACAAAGAAGCGCCTAAATCACTGGCCGCACTGACGTTGCCTATCGGCTCGCTGGACGATCCGAATCAGCAGCTAGGGCTGGCGCACTATACCGAACACATGGTGTTGATGGGCTCAAAACGCTATCCGCAACCGGATAATCTGGCCGAATTCCTGAAAAAGCACGGCGGCAGTCACAATGCCAGTACCGCTTCTTATCGCACCGCGTTCTATCTGGAAGTGGAAAACGATGCACTGCAACCGGCGGTGGATCGTCTGGCCGATGCCATTGCAGAGCCTTTGCTCGATCCGGTCAACGCCGATCGTGAGCGTCATGCAGTTAATGCAGAGCTCACTATGGCGCGTTCGCGCGACGGCCTGCGTATGGCGCAGGTCGGGGCGGAAACTCTGAATCCAGCGCATCCAGCTTCCCGCTACTCAGGCGGTAACCTTGATACGCTGCGCGATAAGCCCGACAGCAATTTGCATCAGGCGCTGACCGAGTTTTATCACAGCCACTACTCCGCCAATCTGATGAAAGCGGTGATATACAGCAATAAATCGCTGCCAGAGATGGCCGACATTGCGGTCCAGACTTTTGGACGAGTGGCTAACCATCAGGCCATCGTACCGAAAATCGAAGTGCCGGTGGTGACCGATGCGCAGAAAGGCATCATCATCCACTACGTGCCTGCCCAACCGCGAAAACAGCTTAAAGTTGAATTCCGCATCGCCAACAACAGCGACCAGTTCCGCAGCAAAACCGATACGTTGATCAGTTACATCCTGGGCAATCGCAGTAAAAACACCCTTAACGACTGGCTGCAAAAGCAGGGGCTGGCCGACGGTGTGAATGCCGGTGCCGATCCGATGACGGACCGCAACAGCGGCGTGTTTGCCATCACGGTCTCCCTGACCGACAAAGGCCTGGCACAGCGTGATGAAGTGGTGGCGGCGATCTTTAGCTACCTCGACATGTTGCGTAGTAAAGGCATCGATAAGGGTTATTTCGATGAGGTGTCGCATGTGCTGGCGCTGGATTTCCGCTATCCGTCGATCACCCGTGACATGGATTATATTGAATGGTTAGTGGATACCATGCTGCGCGTGCCAGTGGATCATACGCTGGATGCACCTTATCTCGCGGATAACTTTGACCCTGCGGCAATCAAATCTCGTCTGGATGAGATGACACCGCAAAATGCCCGCATCTGGTATATCAGCCCGAATGAGCCGCACAACAAAGAAGCCTATTTTGTCAATGCGCCTTACCAGGTCGATAAAATCAGTGATACACAGTTCAGTGACTGGCAGCAGCGCGGCACGCAGATTCAACTGTCGATGCCGACGCTGAATCCGTATATCCCTTCGGATTTCTCCATTATGCCTGGTGATGGCAAAACGTATACGCACCCGGTGGCGCTGACCGACGGTGACAGCATGCGCATCTACTGGATGCCAAGCCAGTTCTACGCCAGTGAACCAAAGGCAGCCATTACTCTGGCACTGCGCAACAAAGCGGCAATAAGCGACGCGCGTCAGCAGGTGTTATTTGGTCTGAATGATTATCTCTCAAGCGTGGCGCTGGATGAGTTGAACTCGCAGGCATCGGTGGGCGGCATCAGTTTCTCTACTGGAGAAGAT
>NZ_DAMDQC010000010.1:0-57052 GCF_032082325.1 Pantoea sp. CTOTU50773
AGCAGCGTAAAAGGGGCGACGCTACTTTTTATCGGCAAAATCAGACAGATAGAAGGGCGGTTAAGACCTTCTTAACCCGCATGAAATAAGGCATCATCTGAAAATAAAAAAAAATCGTCGAATTATGTGACATTGTCACATAATGGGCGCACGCAGAGGAAACTCGTCTGATGGAAAATCAGCTAGCCTTGAGGGAAAAAGGGGGACGTATGACTGAAACTGCAGAATTGAACACGGAACATAGCCGCTGGATCCTTAGCGCCTGCATGCTCGCCATGTTTATGGCCGCGATTGAAGTCACCATTGTGGCGACCGCGATGCCGACCATTATTGCTGAACTCGGCGGTTTCTCGCAGTTTGGCTGGGTCTTCTCTATCTATTTGCTGACTCAGGCGGTGAGCGTGCCACTGTATGGTCGGCTTGCTGATATGTGGGGGCGTAAACGACTCTTTTTCATTGGCGTTTCGCTGTTCCTGATCGGCTCGGTATTGTGCGGTTTTGCGCATACCATGACGTGGTTAATTCTGTTTCGCGCGTTTCAGGGGCTGGGGGCAGGCGCGATTATGCCGCTCACCAGCACCATTGTGGCCGACATCTACTCCCCGCGCGAACGTGCCCACGTGCAGGGATGGCTTTCCAGCGTCTGGGGTGTCGCGGCTATTATTGGGCCACTGAGTGGTGCCTGGCTGGTTCAGCACTTTAACTGGTCGGTGATTTTCTGGGTGAACGTGCCGATCGGTCTGTTTTCCATGCTGCTGTTAGCGCGTTTCTTACCGGCGCGTGAGCATCACAAAGGGGCGACGCTGAATCTTACCGGCAGCTGCTGGCTGATGATTTGCGTTACGGCACTGTTAGTGGCGCTGTTGCAGGCGGATGCCCTTGGTTACTGGTTACTGGCATTCCTGTTATTGGCATTGCTGGCGGGCTGGCAATTAAAACAGCATGAACAGCGAGCTGAGGCTCCGCTGTTTCCTCTGGCTATCTGGCGCAGCCGGTTAATTCTGGCAGGCAATGCCGGTAATCTGATCATCGGTGCCACCATGATGGGCATCAGCGCGTTTCTGCCAACCTGGATTCAGGGTATCACCGGTGGTACGCCGCTGCAGGCGGGTAGCGCGTTGGCGATGATGTCGATTGGCTGGCCGCTGGCCAGTACGTTGAGTGGCCGATTAATGCTGATCACTTCCTACCGTTTTACCGCGCAACTCGGTGCCTTGTTATTGATTGCGGGCAGCGCGCTGCTGCTGCTATTGCGTACCGACAGTTCAATCATGCAAGCCGGGCTCACTGCTTTTGTCATCGGCACCGGCATGGGCATGACCAGCACCACTTTTCTGGTGTCGGTGCAAAACCATGCGCACTACGACATTCGTGGCATCTGCACCGCGTCTATTATGTTTAGCCGCATGCTGGGTTCAGCGATTGGTACTGCGCTGATGGGCGCGGTGCTGAACTTCAATCTTGCGCAGCGTCTGCCACAGGCCAGTGATCCGATGCAGCAAATCATGTCACATGAAAGCCGTCAGTCACTGTCCGAAGCGACGTTGCATCAGTGGACCGGACAGATCGCTGCTTCGCTGCATTGGGTGTTTGTGGTGGCGTTAGTGATTGCGATGCTAACGTTGTGGATTGCGTGGTTGATGCCGCGTCAGCGCCCAGAGGCAGAATAGAAAAGGGCGGCCATCAGCCGCCCTTTCAGTATTACTGCGCGGGAGCATCCTGTGAACTGCCTGCGCTGGCCGGGACATTGCTTTCACTGTCTCGGCCGTTTTTCTTGTACACAATTTTCTGGCTGTCATTTTCGCAGTGACCCACTACCTGGCCGCCCGCTTGATCGGCCTGATCGTTAGGCACGATATCCAGCGTAAAGTCCGATTCGGCCACGCCGTTACTGACGATCTTCTTACTGATATCCGCTTTAACAGTTTCACAGGAAGCCTGCGCCAGCATCGGCAACGCCAGCATTGCCATCAACATCACTGCATTACGTTTTTTCATCACACTCTCCTTGGTTCTGAATTCCCTTGAAAACTATAGCAGCAACAGCGAATTAAGGGGCGATCGTACGGCCGGTACGACGATCAAGGCAGCGCAGAGTGTTCGGTTCCCAATACGCATTGACGTTATAGCTCTTCTCGCAGCTATCACGGGTGTCAAAAGCTTTATCGGTTTTATCGAACTCTTTCTCGACGCGCGTGTTGACCTTATTGCGCAGATTCTTCGTGTCGTTCCACTGTTCTTTGCTTTGACGCGCGGCTTCGTTGCTGGAAGCACTGTTGCCGTTCTCAATGATCAGGCGGTCAGTTTGGGCCGATGCCAGCGGTGCAGTCAGCAGCGCGCCGCAGGTTAACGTCACAGTCAGCAGGAGAGAAAACAGGTTTTTCATTGTGATTTCCTTTAGTTAACACCAGCACAGCCAGAAACCCGGCTGTCACAACCATGAGGGCTAGTATATCATCGCTGCAACTTTGCTCACCAGCGGTGAGCCTTTTGTTTAGGCGAGAGAGAGATTTTCTATGCTGGTGAAAACCACTTTACTGTTTTTTTTGACTGCGATTGCCGAAATTGTCGGCTGTTTTCTGCCGTGGCTGTGGCTGAAGAAGGGAATGACCGCGTGGCTTTTACTGCCTGCAGCGGCGAGTCTGGCGTTGTTTGTCTGGTTGCTGACGCTGCATCCGGCAGCAAGCGGTCGTGTGTACGCGGCTTACGGGGGTGTCTATGTGGTGACGGCGCTAATTTGGCTGCGCGTGGTGGATGGCGTCAAGCTCAGTACATGGGATTGGATTGGCGCGCTTGTAGCGTTTAGCGGCATGTTGATTATTGTCGCTGGTTGGGGCCGGGCGTAAGCGATGGGCGCAACCTGTGCGCCCGTGACAATATTCAGCCTTTATGCACTTTCAGACCCGCAAGCGTCTGGGAGACCGGCATGATTTCCAGCGTATTGATATTGACGTGTTTAGGCAGTGTCGTGACCCAATACACCGCTTCAGTGACATCTTCCGCTGTCAGCGCGGTGGTGCCTTCGTAAACGGCATCCGCACGCCCATCATCGCCTTTGAAGCGCACATTAGAAAACTCGGTGCCACCCACTAAGCCCGGCTCGATATCGGTGACGCGCAGCGCGGTACCGTGCAGATCGGTACGCAGATTGAGGCTGAACTGGCGCACGAATGCTTTGGTCGCGCCATAAACGTTGCCGCCCTGATAAGGCCAGCTGCCCGCGATGGAGCCGATGTTTACGATGTGACCGACATTGCGCTCCACCATGGCGGGCAGCACGGCACGCGTCATGTACACCAAACCTTTGTTGTTGGTGTCGATCATATTTTCCCAGTCTTCAATATTGGCTTTGTGCGCGGGCTCGATCCCTAATGCCAGACCGGCATTATTCACCAGCACGTCGATTTCACGCCACTCTGCGGGCAGCGCAGCGATAGCTTCATCGATAGCGGCGCGATTACGCACATCCAACTGAACGGTATAAAGGTTGGCACCCAACTCCTCTTTCAGCTCTTTCAGACGCTCTGCGCGGCGTCCGCTGGCAATCACTTTATGACCATTAGCGATGAAGCGACGGGTGATGCTTTCACCAAAACCGGCGGTGGCGCCAGTGACAAAAATAATCATCTCACTGTTCCTTAAACAATTGTACGTCAATGTTAACCAATTGATTTTAAATTTAAAAACCAACAATGAAACTCTACGAATTATGGGCGGGGGAAGCGAGATCATTTTGTGAGTGCCTGGTTGAGCAAATTTACCCGGCTGTAATCAGCTCTCCAATCCATAAACCGTATACATCATAAACCATCTATGCAGGCTCATGGTCTTTGTGCGTTGCGATAAATGTGGGATTAGCCGCTGTGGAGGGAATTTAACATGCGCAACAATCTGGCTTTGAGGAGGGCGGAGGCAAGGGCACAGCGCTGCGTAACATGGGTCAATTCATGCTATCAGGTTGCATGCTTTGGTTGATTCAAGACATGCTGCTGCTTTTATGACTTACCGAGCCTGACGTGTGCTATCTGGCTGGCGGTGAGAGGTATTCAATTCATAACCGGATTCGGCCTGCTGTTTGCTCAGCGTTGCGAACGAAAGCGAACCTGGCATCGCGGTTTATCACCACGATACCAGGCGCCTGTTTGGCTCAGTGAATCAGAAAGAACTCCAGTTATCCTCTGGGGAGCTTCCCGCTGTAGCCAGCGCTGTACGCGATTTTAGCGGAGAGAGAACCGGCTTTTTCACTTGGCTTTCAGCTTTGGGTATCACCGCATCAGCGCTCTCCATCAATTTAAACGTACTGACCAGTTCTGCCATTACGGCGGCCTGCTCGGACATGGACTGGGCTGCACTGGCTGACTCTTCAACCAACGCCGCATTCTGCTGCGTGGTGGTATCAATTTGCCCCATCGCGATATTGATTTGACCAATACCATCGCTTTGTTCGCGGCTGGCATGGGCAATTTCTTCAATCAGCTGCGTCATATTGTGGATATCAGACACAATACTGGTCATTCCCTGATCGGCTTTCACAACCAGCTCCCTGCCTGACGTCACGCGTGCAACCGTGTCATCAATCAGTGTTTTGATCTCGCGCGCGGCACCCGCGCTGCGCTGCGCCAGACTACGCACTTCGCTGGCAACCACCGCGAAGCCTCTTCCTGATTCTCCCGCTCGCGCAGCCTCAACAGCGGCATTCAGTGCCAAAATATTGGTCTGGAAAGCAATGCCGTCAATCACCTTAATAATTTCGGACATTTTCTGCGAATCGTTCGAGATTTCCTGTATGCGTGTCGAAACATCGTTCATTACGGCACCGTTGTCTCTGACCGCGGAGGCCACGCCACTAACAAACTGGCGCGCCTGCTCAGTATTACTGGCGGTATTGCTCAGCGTTGAAGTCAGCTCTTCTAACGTGGCGGCCGTTTCCTCCAGGCTTGCTGCCTGTTCATCGGTACGAGAGGCCAGATCATTGTTGCCACCGCTGATTTCACTGGAAGCAAGCGCGATGTTGTTGGCACCTTCACGCACGCGGAGCAGCACGCCCGAGAGTTTTTCAACAAAGCGGTTGAATGCCGCTGATATCTGCGCCAGCTCATCTCCGCCACGCACTTCCAGGCGACGCGTCAGATCACCTTCCCCTGAAGCAACGTCTTCCAGGGCGTCGCGTAAAATGGCGAGGCGACGCAACTGCTGGTTGAACACCAGCCCGGCAATCAGCGCGGTAATAATCAGACTCACCAGGGTGATGAGGATGCTTTCCCGCTGTATTGTCGTCAGCGATGCCGTCACTTCATCACGATCAACGGCGATCACCAGTGACCACGGCGTCCCTTTTACCGGAGAGGCGTAAACGAACTGCTGTTCACCGCCGATGATCAGTTCAGCATGCCCACCCTGACTGGCCAGATTTTGGATAACTTTGAGGTCGAGTGAAGGTGACAACTCAGTGACCGGCTTGAGAATAAGGTCAGACTTCGGCGCGGCAATCAATTTACCGCTGCTGTCCACCAGGAATGCAAAACTCTTCTCCAGTGGATGAATCGCATTCACCGTATTGGAGACGGTATCCAGGTGTAGATCGCTGCCGATCACACCCAATGTTTTTCCGTTATCGACAATCGGCTGAGCAAAAGTAATGGTCAGCTTGCCGGTTGAGGCATCAACATAGGGGTCCAGCAACACCGGATGGCCAGCTTTTACCGTTTCCAGATACCACGGACGTTGGCTGCCATCATAGGTGGCTGGCATAGGATGGACGAACACATGGGAATGAGGCTCAGGATAGACGATATAGGCATCATCAAACTCGCCAGCTTCGATCGCCGCACGCAGAAAAGGGACCGCATCGTCATGACGACCAAAAGCCGTTTTGATCGAACCGGTGATACGTTGTTTTTCTGCTGCCCAGCCAGCCAGTTCAGCCGCATGAACGCGGGAGAGCTGGCCAATGCGCTCATCAATGCTTTCAAGTGTCTTTCCACGCACGGTGGTGTAGGTAAAAGTGGCAAGTGCGATAAGAGATACTGCCGTGATGACCACGCTGATAGCGATTAAACGCGAGCGTATTGTTTTAAACATGTTTACCTTCCACCCAACTGGATCACATTAGAGGTTTGATTTTTCCAGAATGCGTCCTGCGTCACTGAAAATACGGAATACGTTCTCTGTTATCGGTAATCCCATCTAAAACTGTAGGGAACCGATTGCGCGTGGAAGAGTATTAAGGCACTAAAAAGGGAAGGGAGTCAGCGCGCCCGTCGTCCTGATAAAGAGAGACGGGCACACTATACTTAACGAAGCGAGCGCTCAAATGCACTCGCTGATACCGCTTAACTTAACGCGACGAGGGACAGCTGATGCGAGTCGGTATAACGGTCAGTGGCCAATGGCATCGCGTCCTCATCAACCTGGAACTGCGTCACCGACTGCTGCAAATTCACCACCTGCTGTTGCAGTGAGCTGGCAGCGGTTGCCACTTCAGCCACCAGTGAGGCATTCTGTTGTGTTACACCATCCATCTGCTGGATAGCGATGTTGATCTGCGAGATGCCGCGCGTCTGCTCGCCGGAAGCCAGCATCACTTCATCCATGATATCGACCACTTTTTTCACATCGAGCATCACTTCATTCATGGTGACGCCAGCATCTTTAACCAGTCCTGAACCCTGCTCAATATTGCTGAGCGAGTCATTGATCATCAGGCCAATTTCCTTCGCGGCGGTGGCGCTGCGCTGAGCCAGCACTCGAACTTCCGAAGCGACCACAGCAAAACCGCGTCCCGCTTCTCCTGCACGCGCGGCTTCAACTGCTGCGTTCAAGGCCAGCAGGTTAGTCTGGAAGGCAATGCCGTCAATCACACCGACGATGTCGCCGATTTTTGCCGAGCTTTTCTCAATAGAACTCATGGTGGTGACCACTTCAGACACCACTGTTGCACCACGCGAAGCAGAATCTGAAGCCTTCTGCGACAATGCGTTAGCTTTGCGCGTGTTGTCCTCATTGTTTTTCACTGTCGCCATAATCTGCTCCATACTGGATGCCGTCTCATCCAGTGAGGCCGCCTGTTGCTCAGTCCGGCTGGAGAGGTCGATGTTGCCCGTCGCGATTTCTTCAACGCCGGAGCCGATCGCATCGGTGCCACTGCGGACCATCAGCACCATGTTTGCCAGGCCATCGCGCATACGCTGTACCGCGGCAAACAATTGCGCAATTTCATTTTTACCGGAGATATCGATGCGCGCACGTAAGTCACCTTCGGCGATGCGATCAAACACGTTGATCACATGATTGAGCGGCTTAACGATAAGATTGGTCATCACCGACCAGGCCAGCGCGGCCAACACCAGCGCACAGGCGATACAAAAGTACAGCGTAAACGCCATATGCTGAACCCGATCGCTGGAGTCACTGTAGGCGACATCAATACTTTTAATTTTAAAGGCCACCAGCGCTTTAGAGGCTTTATCAAAGGCACCGTACAACGCCGTTGATTTCCCTGCACGCTGGCGGTATTCATCCAGTTTGCCTGCTTCGAGCGCGGCAAAAGCCGGATCGATAAACTCTTTCATCAGCGCATCGCGTGTGGTGGCCATTTCAGCCGCAATTGGCTTCTCCGCTGAGGATTGTGGATATTTCAGATATTCCTGCCATTTCGCACTGGCGTTATCTATTTTACCTCTGGCGCGCTCAAGCGCGACTTTGGCTTTTTCGGCATCGCCACTGCCCACCAGTGATTCATATAAACGCAAATCCAGTCGTCCACGTAATAAAAGTTCTGAGCTTTCATTGAGCGCCACCAGGCCCGGCAAAACTTCGGTATCAACGGTGGCAAAGGATTTATTGCCAGACTGTACGGCAAATAACCCTAAAATACCGACGAACAGCAATAATGCTGTTAATGAAAAAACCATGATGCTGAGGGCGGTGCTGATCTTTATTCTATGAAACATAACTATTCCCTGAGAACGTTTAATTGAAAAAGATGAAGGCGTAGTAACAATGATTTTTTTATTAAATGGGGAAGTCATGAGTGTGACTTCCAGTAAACAGGCGGATTTAACCCAAATACTAAGGCTTAGCGGTCTCGGCTAAGAAGGTCTGCAGTTTTTTATTATAAACCTTTGCTTGCATCATAGTGCCATGACCGCTGGTTTCAGCACTGGCCGGAATGAGCAGTAACTCCGCTTTCTTTATCTTGGGCAATTCACTCTGCAAAATGCCGGTTTCAACCGGATTACGTTCATCATCTGCTGAATTAATGATCAGCATGGGTGCGGTAATACGGCTCAATCCAGGCATGGCATTATAATTTGCCGACGAACCCCAGATATAAATGAAGTCGTTGGCATCCGCGGTGACAGGCGCAGCAAGACGTGCATCCACCAGTTTATCCGCCAGTGCGCGCGTCGGAGCTTTATGTTGATAAGCTAGCGTACCGCCGGTGGTGGCAATACTGAACATGATATTGGCGGTTTTAAGCGTAGGGGGTTGCTGCTGATAGTTGCCTTCAGCCCAGGCAGGATCGCCTTTGATCGATTCAATCAGCATGCGGCGAAGCATCCAGTTGCGGCCCGATAACTAATTCGGCTGCGACGCCATCAGGACCAGTGCATCCATCATGCCGGGATATTTTTCACCCCACAGCCACGTCTGCATCCCGCCCATGGAATAGCCCATCACCAGGCGTAAATGCGAAATGCCCAAACCTTCTTTAATCAGCCGATATTGTGCTGTCACCATATCGTCGTAATCGTAATGCGGGAAGGCCATTCTCAAGCCATCAGAAGGTTTGGATGATTTTCCTGAACCAATGCCTTCCGGGATGATAATAAAATACTTGCTGGCATCCAGCGCCTGTCCCGGGCCAAATAACTCCCCGGCAAATCCCGGTGCCAGTAAGGCACTCAGAGGTTGATTGGTTCCGTGCAGTAATAATACCGCTGGTTTATTCTTATCACCTAAAGTAATGTAGTGAATGCGCACATCTTTTAATTTTTCACCGCTATTAAAGCTAAATTCTTTTGCGATCCAGTCAGCTTCTGTCGGCGTGGGTAATGAACTGGCTGCGTGCGTTAAGGGTGATACAGTTAACAGAATGGCACTGGCCACTCCTGATATCATGCGATTAAACATAAAAGTCGCTCTTAAGTGATGATATTCCCTGGAAGGCTGATATTAGTTTTAATAGAGATAAATCCCAATTAATATCAACGGGGTTCAAGGAAAAGCAGACAATAATCTTCTTTTTTGAGTTTTAACGAGACGATTTTTATGCGGTTTTTCTTATGCTAATACATCCGCATGCCATGATGATGTTTAACATTTCTGTATTAATTCTCTTATTTCATCTGTCTCATCGTATTCCCTCTCATTTGTTTTCACTATCAGCGCTTATTAGCACACCCAAATCCTTCCTCTGCCACACCGGAATCTTCCTGAAGTAAAATCTGTGCACTACAAGCGTGCGGCGCTGCACTTAAATGGTGCGCAGTTCGTGTTGTCATTACGCTTATTTCCTCAGGCATCTCATACCTGACACGCTTTTTATCCCCATGCAATCGGTTGCTTATTTTCGCAACCGATTGCGCATTCGATTGCGGTTCCAAAGGGACATGAAATTGAATGTGTGGTTTTTAAGTTGTTGATATATAGCGATATTTTTATAAATCCTCATTGGCATAGCGTTTGCAATAAACCTTGAAGGCAACTCATTGCACTTTTACTTATCAAGGAACCGTTATGCCTTACGCCTCTGAAACGCTACTGCGCGCCAGCTTTTTTGATTTCACCGCACTGGCTTCTCAGCCCGATGATATCGCTGCGCATGCGCGCTACCTCGAAGACGGCTTGCTAACGTTGCGCGCGGGCAAGGTGGTGTCACTTGAAAGCTGGGAGATTGCAGAAGGGCGCGTTGATGCTGCCACGGTGATTGACCTGCGCGGCAAGCTGATCGTGCCGGGCTATGTGGATACACATATTCACTATCCGCAAACGGAGATGATTGGCGCATTTGGCGAACAGTTGCTGGAGTGGCTAAACCAATATACTTTTCCGGTTGAGAGCCAATATCACTGCCCGGATCACGCGGCACAGATGTCGGCCTTCTTCCTGCAGCAACTGTTATCCAATGGCACCACCACGGCGCTGGTGTTTGGCACGGTGCACAAACAATCGGTCGATGCGCTGTTTCATGCCGCGCAACAGCTGGATATGCGTCTGATTGCCGGAAAGGTGATGATGGACCGCAACGCCCCCGCGTATCTGACAGAAACGCCGGAAGAGAGCTATCAGGATTCACGTGAACTGATTGAACGCTGGCATCAGCGTGGTCGTCTGAGCTATGCCTTGACGCCACGTTTCGCGCCCACCTCCTCGCCAGAACTGCTGGAGAAAGTCCGTCAACTGCGCAGCGAGTTCCCGGATACCTGGCTGCACACCCATCTGAGCGAAAATCAGCAGGAGATCGCCTGGGTCAAATCGCTGTTCCCGGAGCGGGACGGCTATCTCGATGTTTACCACCATCATCAGCTCACCGGAAAGCGCAGCGTCTTTGCACACTGTCTGCATCTGGAAGAGAACGAGTGGCAATGCCTGCACGACACCGATTCTTCTATCGCATTTTGTCCGACGTCGAACCTGTTTCTTGGCAGTGGCCTGTTCAATATTAAACGCTGCTGGCAGCAGGGCGTGCGCATGGGCATCGGCACCGATGTCGGCGCAGGCACCACCTTTAATATGCTGCAAACGCTGGGTGAAGCGTACAAAGTTGGGCAGTTGCAGCAGTACAAACTCAGCGCCTGCGAAGCCTTTTACCACGCGACGCTGGGCGGTGCGCATGCACTGGACATCGACGATAAAATTGGCAACTTCAATCCCGGTAAAGAAGCGGATTTCGTGGTGATCGACCCGGCGGTTTCGCCGCTGCAAAAGCTGCGTAGCGGTAATAGCAAAGATATCTGGGAGCGCTTGTTTGTGATGATGACGCTGGGAGACGATCGCAACATTGCGCAAACCTGGGTTAGCGGCAAACCGGTGTGGCAGCGCGATCGAGAAGAGGCAACGGTATGATCCAGTTTCTGCTGAATAATCGGTTGGTCACCGAAACGGCCTTAGACCCGAATCTGACCGTGCTTAACTACCTGCGTAGCCATCAACAGCGGCGGGGAACCAAAGAGGGCTGCGCATCAGGTGACTGCGGTGCCTGTACGGTGACGCTGGGAAAAGTGGTGGCGGGGCGAATGCAGTATCAGGCCATCAACAGTTGCCTGACGCTGGTTAGCAGCCTGCAAGGCAAACAGCTGATCACCGTGGAAGATTTGAAACAGGGCCGTGAACTGCACAGCGTGCAGCAGGCGATGGTGGATTGCCACGGCTCGCAATGCGGCTACTGTACGCCGGGCTTTGTCATGTCGCTGTTCACTTTGCAGAAAAATACACAGGGCTGGAATCCGCAGCAGGCTGAACAAGCGCTGGCAGGCAATCTGTGTCGCTGCACGGGCTACCGGCCAATTATGGCCGCCGCACAGCAAGCTTGTGAGCAACCCGCAGAAGATAATTTTACGGCGGATGAGTCGGCACTGGTTCAGCGCTTACAGGCGTTGGATAACGGGGAAGTACAAATTCTCGAAGCCAACGGCAGTCGCTGTTTCGTCCCGAAAACACTGGCACAGCTCGCGGCACTGTATCAGCAGTATCCTGAAGCGCAACTGTTGGCCGGCGGCACCGATCTCACATTGAAAATGACTCAGCAGTATCAACGTTTACCGCTGCTAATTGCGCTGGAACAGATTGAGGCGTTAAGCGTTTGTTCTGAAGATAAAGAGGATATTCATCTGGGCGCTGCTGCACCGCTTCACCATTGCTACCATTTCCTGGCAGCGAGAATTCCTGCATTCAGTGCCACATTAGAGCGCTTTGCATCATTACAGATCCGCAATCAGGGTACGCTCGGCGGCAATATCGGCAATGCTTCACCGATCGGTGATTGTGCGCCCATGTTGCTGGCACTCAATGCGCGATTGGTGTTGCAGCAGGGAGAAAGCCTACGTGAAGTGCCGCTGGACCAGTTCTTCACTGGCTACAGGCAAACCGTGTTGCAGCCAGGGGAATTCATTCACTCAATAGTGATACCGAAAGTGACGGTGTCACCTAATTTCGTGGCATGGAAAGTGGCAAAACGTCTGGATGATGATATTTCGGCGGTGTTTATCGCCATCAACATTCAGCTTAAAGAAGGCGTGGTGGTGCAGGCACGACTGGCCTTTGGCGGCATGGCCGCAACGCCCAAACGGGCAACCGCAGCCGAGGCCGCGCTTAATGGTCAGCCACTGAATCAAGCTTCCATTGAGCAAGCCTGCGCGGCGCTCAGCCAGGATTTCCAGCCGTTAAGCGATTTTCGCGCCAGCGCCGACTACCGCTTGCAGGTCGCGCGCAATCTATTGCGTCGTTACTACGCGCAAACCTGTGGCGAACTGACCCTCACCGAGGTGGCGCGCTATGTCTCATAACCGACCCGAACTCAGCGAAACGCTGTTAAAAAGCCAGTTTGCCAGCGACATAAAAACCGGTGTGGGCCGCAGTCAGAAGCATGAAAGCGCCGATAAACACGTCACGGGTGAAGCGATTTATATAGATGATCGGCCGGATCTGCCTGGTCTACTGCATTTGTGCCCACGTCTGAGTGAGCATGCGCATGCGCGGATCACACATATCGATGTGCAGCCTTGCTATGCCGTGCCCGGCGTGGTGAGCGTGCTAACCTGGCGCGATGTGCCGGGTCTGAATGATGTGGGTCCGTTAGAGCCGGGCGATCCGTTACTGGCAATGGATATCGTGGAATATCTGGGGCAGATCGTGATTGCGGTGGCAGCGGATTCACCCGAAGCCGCGCGCGCCGGTGCTGCCGCCGCCATCATCGAATATCAGCCACTGCCGGCGATCCTGGATGTGCGTGAAGCCCTGGAACAGCGTCACTTTGTGCAGCAGCCGCACGTCCATCAACGGGGTAATGCTGAAGCGGCACTGGCGCGTGCGCCGCATCGTATTCAGGGTGAATTTCATATAGGCGGTCAGGAGCACTTCTATCTGGAAACCCAGACCGCGTTAGTGATCCCAGGTGAAGACGACAGCCTGCAGGTTTTCTCATCGACGCAGAACCCGACGGAAGTGCAGAAGCTGGTGGCCGAAGTGATGGATATCACCATGAACAAAGTCACCATTGATATGCGCCGGATGGGCGGCGGGTTTGGCGGTAAAGAGACGCAGGCTGCGAGTGTGGCCTGCTTGTGTGCGATTGCCGCGCGCCAGACGCTGCATCCGGTAAAAATGCGTCTGGCGCGACGCGATGATATGCGTATCACCGGTAAGCGCCATCCCTTCTTTGTGCGTTACGATGTGGGCTTTGATGAGGAAGGTCGTTTCTGTGGTGTCAAAATCGATTTGGCGGGAAACTGCGGGTATTCCCTCGATCTGAGCGGATCAATTGTCGATCGTGCGATGTTCCACGCCGATAACGCCTATTACCTCGGCGATGCGCTGATCACCGGTTATCGCTGCCGCACGCACACCGCGTCTAACACCGCCTATCGCGGTTTTGGCGGGCCTCAGGGCATGGTGGCGATTGAGCAGATCATGGACCATATCGCCCGCGAGCGCGGTTTGGACCCGCTCGAACTGCGTAAGCGAAACTATTACGGCAAGCAGGATCGCAACATCACCCATTACCATCAGCAGGTGGAGGATAATCTGCTGATGGAGATAACGGAACAGCTGGAAGCCAGCAGCGATTACGCCACGCGTCGCGCGGACATCACAGCGTTTAACGCCAGTCATCGTTATATGAAACGCGGTCTGGCCTTAACGCCGGTGAAGTTTGGCATCTCCTTTACCTCCAGCTTCCTCAATCAGGCCGGTGCCTTAATTTTGATCTACACCGATGGCACGGTGCAGCTCAATCACGGTGGCACCGAAATGGGTCAGGGACTGAATACCAAGGTGGCGCAGATTGTCGCGGAAGTGCTGCAAATCGATATCAGCCAGATTCAGGTCACGGCGACCGACACCGGAAAAGTGCCGAACACCTCACCCACGGCGGCCTCCAGCGGGGCCGATCTTAACGGCAAAGCGGCGCAGAATGCCGCGCAGAAATTGCGCGATCGCATGACGGAAATGCTGTGTCAGCAGCATCACTGCACGGTCGACGCCATCTCCTTTAGCAATGGCATTGTGCGCGTTGGCGAGTTGCATTTTACTTTTGCGCAGGTGGCGCAGCAGGCGTGGCTGAATCAGGTGCCGTTATCCGCCACCGGATTTTACAAAGTGCCCGGCATCCATTACGACCGCAATGCCGGACGCGGCAAACCCTTTTATTACTTCGCTTATGGCGCCGCGTGCTGCGAAGTGCTGGTGGATACCTTAACCGGTGAATATCGTTTGCTGCGCGCGGATATCCTGCATGACGTTGGCGCCTCGCTCAATCCGGCGCTGGATATTGGGCAAGTGGAGGGCGGTTTCGTGCAGGGCATGGGCTGGTTAACCTGCGAAGAGCTGGTGTGGAACGATCAGGGCAAGCTGCTGACAGACGGCCCGGCGAGTTACAAAATCCCCGCCATCAGCGATGTCCCACATGATTTGCGCGTCACGCTGGTAGAGAACCGTAAAAATCCGCAGGACACGGTATTCCATTCGAAAGCCGTGGGTGAGCCGCCGTTTATGCTGGGCATTGCGGTGTGGTGTGCGTTACAGGATGCCGTAGCCAGCGTGGGTAACTACCGCCGCCATCCGCAACTGGATGCACCCGCCACGCCGGAGCGCGTTTTCTGGGGCGTTCAGCGCCTCTCAGGAGCAGATGATGATTTATCATGACTGGATCGCCGTACTGCACAGTTTACGTGAGAAACGTGAGAGCTGCGTTTTAGTCACCGTGCTGAGCCAGCGCGGATCGGTCCCGCGCGATCGCGGCAGTAAAATGGTGGTCAGCGCCAGCGATACTTATCTCACCATCGGCGGCGGTCATCTGGAATATCAGTGCATTGCGCTGGCGCGCGAGATGCTGGAGCAGCGTTGCCAGCAGCCGCGCAGCGAAGAGTTTGCGCTGGCTGCGCGCCTCGGCCAGTGCTGCGGCGGGCATGCCACGCTGCTGTTTGAACCACTGATGCAGCAGCAACCTGAAATCCAGCTTTACGGCGCAGGCCACGTCGGGCAGGCGCTGGTAAACCTGCTGGCAACGTTACCCTGTCACATTACCTGGATTGATAGCCGCGCCGCCCAGTTTCGCTATGTGCCACCGGGTGTCACGGTGCGTCAGGTAGAGGACCCGATCGATTGCGTCAAAAAGGCCGCGCCCGACAGCTACTTCATTGTGATGACCCACGACCATCCGCTCGATTTGGCGCTAAGCGAAGCCATTTTGCGGCGCGGTGATTTTCGCTATGCCGGCGTTATTGGTTCGGCTACCAAAGCGCAGCGCTTTCGCTATCGGCTGGAAGGCAAAGGGATCGCTGCGGATGCAGTGGCGCGGCTGCGCTGTCCGCTCGGCCTGCCGGATGTGAAAGGCAAACTGCCAGCGGAAATCGCCGTGGCGGTAGCGGGTGAAATCATCAGTGTGTATCAGCGCCAGCAGAGCGGTTGTTGAGTGACGTTGAAACTGCCAGGATAGAAGCATCCCGCCGCACCGGTTGCGGCGTTGCTGATTATCAGGAGCGATAATGACTTCACGAGCCAATCCGTTTTTCACCGTCAGTGCATTGCCCTATCAAACTCCGCCTTTTGACCTGATTCAGGAAGCCGATTTTCTTCCGGCGCTTGAAGCGGGTATTGAAGAGAAGCGTCAGGAAATTGCCGCCATCGCCACTAATCCTGAACCGGCTACTTTTGCCAACACCTATGAAGCTCTGGAGCGCAGTGGACAGTTGTTAAACCGCGTCAATCTGGTATTTGGTGCCATGACGTCAGCCAACACCAGTGATGTGTTGCAGGAAGTTGATGAGCTAATCACGCCTAAACTCACGGCGCTAAATGATGAAATCCATCTCAACAGCCAGCTGTTTGCCCGCCTCGACAGCGTTTACCAGCATCGCGGCTCTGCCTGTCCGGATGCGGAATCGATGCGTTTGGTGGAAGTGACCTGGCAGCATTTCCAGCTGGCTGGGGCCAGCCTGAGCGACGCAGATAAAGAGCGGCTGCGTGCCTGCAATCAGGAACTCGCCACGTTGAGTACCCGTTTTGGCAATAAGCTGCTGGCGGCGACCAAAGCGGGCGCGTATACGGTGAGCAGCGCAGCGGCGCTGGCGGGATTGAGTGACGAAGAGTTAGCACATGCCAAAGCCTCAGCGGAGGCGCGTGGATTGCACGGCGAATGGCTGCTGCCGTTACAGAACACCACGCAACAGCCTGCGTTGCAGTCACTGGAAGTGCGCGCCACGCGTGAGGCGCTGTTCAACCAGGCACTCACGCGCAGCGAACAGGGCGACGACAACGACACGCGCGCGATTGTGTTACGTATGGCGCAGCTGCGTGCAGAGCAGGCGAAGCTGTTGGGCTTCAAGACTTATGCGGAACAGAGCATGCAGGATCAGATGGCGAAAACGCCGGATGCTGCCTTTGCGTTTATGCGAAATATCGTCCCGGCGGCGCGGGCACGCGCTGAACGAGAAGCGTCAGACATCCAGCAGATCATTGAACAACAGCACCACACTTTCCCGCTGCGTGCCTGGGACTGGAATTTCTACGCTGAACAAGTGAGAAAAGCCAAATACGCTCTGGATGAGAGCCAAATTCGCCCGTACTTTGAGCTGAATAATGTATTGGAAAAAGGCGTGTTCTGGTCTGCCAGCCAACTGTTTGGCATCCGCTTCCAACAGCGTCACGATCTGCCGGTGTATCATCCGGACGTCAACGTTTATGAAATCTTTGATGCTGACGATACGCCGCTGGCGCTGTTCTATACCGACCTATACAAGCGGGATAACAAAAGCGGCGGCGCCTGGATGAGCAACTTTGTTGACCAGAGCACGTTGCTGGGCACCAAGCCGGTGATCTACAACGTCTGCAACTACACCAAACCGCAGGCGGGACAACCCGCGTTACTCAGCTGGGATGAGGTGATTACCCTTTTCCACGAATTCGGTCATGCGCTGCACGGTCTGTTTGCCACCCAACGTTATCCAAGCCTGTCCGGTACCGCTACGCCACGCGATTTCGTCGAGTTTCCTTCGCAGATTAACGAGCACTGGGCCAGCGATGAAAAGGTGTTTGCCAACTATGCCCGTCATTATCAGAGCGGTGAGGCGATGCCCGTGGAACTGCGCGAGAAGATGGTGCGCGCATCTAAGTTCAACAAGGGCTACGACATGACCGAACTGCTGGCGGCGGCTTTGCTGGATCTGCAATGGCATTCGCTGACCACGCATGACAACCCGCAGGATGTCAGTCACTTTGAATTACAGGCGCTGGCGGCGGAAAACATCGCGTTAACCACGGTGCCGCCACGTTATCGCTCCACCTACTTCCGTCATATCTGGGGCGGCGGTTACGCGGCTGGTTATTACGCCTATATCTGGACGCAAATGTTAGCCGATGATGGTTATCAGGCTTTCGTTGAACGTGGTGGGTTGAGTCGTGAGAATGGTCAGCAATTCCGCGATCATATCCTTTCACGCGGTAACAGTAGCGATCTGCAACATCTGTGGCTGGCATGGCGTGGAAAAGCACCGGAGATTGGTCCGATGCTGAAGAATCGCGGTTTAGAAGAGGCGTGATAAGCAGGGCGCACGGCGTGCGCCCTGGCATTAACCCAACGGGCCACCTTCAATGGTGTCGCACATGCCGGCCAGCACTCGCTCGCCGGTTTCGTTTTTCAAATCGGCGTACCACGCAGCGGTGATTTCGGCATCTTTGGCATGCGTCACGTCGCAGCGTTTACGTGCTTTCAACACCAAATCTTTGGTGCGTTCCACGCGGCGCGCCTCGTAGCGCTGCAATCCATCTTCGATACCCAGCGAATGCGAGGCCAGCGTCTGCGCCAGCACCACCGCATCTTCCATCGCGGCGCAACCGCCCTGGCCGATATCTGGCGTGGTGCTGTGGGCGGCATCGCCGAGCAAGGCCACACGACCTTTGACGAAACGGCTAAAGGGTTCGATATCGTGGATTTCGACCCGGTTGGTGGTGTCGGGATTAATGCTATCGATCAGGCGCTGCACCGGATCGGCCCAGCCGGTAAAGTAATTCTTCAGATCCTGGCGCAGGGTGGAACGATCTTCTGCTAAGCCTTTGGGCAAAGGTACGTCGAAGAAGAAGTAAAAGCGGTTGCCGCTCACTGGCATCAGGGAGACGCGCTTGCCTTCACCGACAAAGGTTGTCCACTGATCGGCTGGGGCGATGCTTTCATCTATGGTCACTAAGCCGTTCCAGTTAACGTAACCGGCGTAGCGTCGTTCTACATTTTCACCTAGCACATAGTGGCGGATAACGGAATGCGTACCGTCGGCGGCGACCAGGAAATCGCCTTCAGCCTGACTACCATCATCAAACCAGGCGGTGACGCCGGTGGTGCTTTGCTCGACGTGGGTCACGCGTTTACCGAACTGAATGCGTGAGCGACCATAGGTATCGATCAGCATCCCCTGTAACTCGGCGCGAGCGACCGGATAAGGGTATTCGCCCACCTGCTGCACCAGGGGTGACAGGCTAAAGCGGGTCAGGGTGCTGCCACTGTGCGCATCGTTATAGGCCATAAACGCCATATTGCCGCCCAGTGCCTGCAGTTGCTGTTTCATGCCAAGTGCGTTCAGGCACTTTACGCCGTTGGGCCAGATCGAGATCGCCGCACCGACTGGCTTCATCTCTTTGACCGCTTCAAAAACGGCAGTCTCGAAACCCGCTCTCTCCAGCGCAATCGCCGCGCTCATGCCGCCAATGCCCGCTCCAATCACAATCGCTTTCATCACTGTCTCCTTTGTCTACCTGATTAACCCTGCAACTTTCGTACCATCAGGTTTGTTGTGAACTATTTCTTCGTAAGGAATTGATTATTAATGGGTGTTTTTAATGGACTGATGCGTGCATTGCACCGTTAGTGCGCAACGCTTTGCACAACAAGAGGGCGGTGAAAGCAGGGCTTGAATCAAATGTTCCAATATGGCGTTTGGCAGAGAAGAGGCCATACTGTTTAGAACCTTTTCGCGAGGAATTTCCCATGAAGTGGATAATGGTGTTGATGATGCTGTTCAGTGCGGGTGCAATGGCGCAAACCCAGTGGCAACCGGAAAGAAAAGCGCCCGTGGTGCAACTGACGCCGGTGGCGGCCAAATGCGATCTCTCGTCCTGCCAGCAAAACTGTTATGTACAGCAATCGCAATGCAAAAATGACAACGGCGGCGGCTGTGGATCGCTCGCACAAATTTGCGTACAAAACTGTTCGAACGAGTGCCGATGAATGAAATAAATCTGTCATAACAGGGTGCTAGCGTGTTTCCCCGGCAAGGTAATATTCTGATAACAGGGGAAAATAATGAAAACCCGCTACACACTGATTGCAACGGTTTTACTGCTCGCTCAACAGGCCCATGCGACAACACTGCCGCAGGCGGCCGCACTGGCTGCACAAACGTCTACCGGTTCAACCCCAGGCTATACGCAGCTGGAGCAACAGTCGTTGCAGGCTCAGCGCACCTGGCTGCAAGGCGACAGTGCGTCACTGAAACGTGAGCAACTGGAAAAAGCCAAACAGACCAGCACGCAGGCAGACAAAGCCTGGCTGAAAAGCAGTGGCTATGATTTCAACGTGAAGCAAAATCAGCAGGCTGGCATCGCGCTGTTATCAGGTTTCAGCACATTGCCAGACAGCGTATTGACGGCTAACCGCGCCACCGTGACTGATATCAACCTGAATGCCACGCAGAACGTGCGTCATCAGGCGTTGCAGGATGCGGAAGCGATCGGCTCGCTGTATTTCCTGTCTGATGCCATGGGACCGCGTCTGGGTAAAGCCTTCATCGCGGCTTATGACAAAGGCGAACTGAGCAAAGCTGCTGCGCTGATTAAGGCCAGTGAAGTCAGCACCAGCGCTGCCAAAAAACACTTTAACTATCCGCGCCCGTTCCTGCATGAAGGCAATACCATCCATCTGGTACCCGATGATGTGGTGGTGAAAGACAATGTGCGCTATACCGCGGACGGCGGATCGTTCCCCAGCGGGCACACCAATACCGGTTATACCGATGCGCTGCTGATGGCCGAAATGGTGCCGGAATGCTTTGAGGCACTGGTGACACGCGGTGCGCGTTATGGATATTCGCGTCTGGTGTTAGGCGTGCACTATCCGCTGGACGTGATGGGTTCACGTATGGTGGCAGAGCGCAACGTGGCGACTTACCTCAACGATGCACGCTATCAGGTGCTGTTCAAAGAGGCGCGCGATCAACTGCGTGCCGCGCTGGAGAAGGAGTGTGGTACTTCGCTAGCTGAATGCGCACGCACAACCGGCAAGGACGATCCTTACCGCGCACCGGATATGAAGCAATTCTATCGTTTCACGATGAGTTACAATCTGCCAAAAGCCAATGTGAAAAATACGCCGGTGCAGATACCGCAGGGCGCAGAGATCCTGCTGAAAACGGCGCTGCCGCACCTGTCTGACGCGCAGATTCGTCGCCTGATGGTGAAAACCGCCTTGCCAAACGGTTATCCGTTGTCGGGTAATGCTGAGCAATCCTTCTGGCAGCGCGTCGATCTCACCGCCGCGTACAGCATGGCGAAGTGATCCTGACGCGGGCACTAACGTCGTCAATACGTCGGTGCCCGCAACTCACGGATTTGCGTTCTTGTTATGGTGATCAAACGCAAAGAGCGTAGAAAAGATTAACGCTGACTGCGGCAACAGCGGGATAGTCAGGACAAACCGCACATTATCTTTTCAGACTACCGTATTCAGCATGATGATTCGCAGTGTATAGCCACGGCCCGAGAGCTAATCGACGATGAATAGCTTCGCACCGTACGTCGTGGAGGAACGATGTGCTTCGGCATTATCGGCAACCTGATAGCTCACGCCCGGGGTCAGGGTAAAAGTGCGGCCATCTTCCAGTTCGGTGATCATTTCGCCTTCCAGACACAGCAATATATGACCTTTGCTGCACCAGTGATCGGCAAGATAACCTGGCGAATACTCCACCATGCGCACACGAATATCGCCAAAACGCTGAGTGCGCCACAGCGCAAACCCGCTGTCGCCCGGATGTTTTTCGGTCTCGAGGGTGCTCCAGTCGGTAATGCCAAACGGTAGTTGATTGATCTGCACGACGCTATCCTTATTGAATTCGACGAGAACACAACATTACCGCCTGGCAAAAAAATAACCAGTGAATTCAACCAACTTCATGCCACATTTCGCTCATCGCCAGCTCCAGCCTTTTAAACGCCCGATAACGTGCATCATGAAACGCAAAGCGTTCCGGGCGTGGCTGTAACTCGCCGGGATTAAGGCGTACTGCTTGCTGTGCCGCCATGGCCAGATCGGGCCAGACACCTACGCCGACGCCCGCACAAAGCGCAGCACCCAGCGCGCCAGTCTCTTTGCACTCAGCCACGCGAATCGGAACGCCCAACACATCAGCAAACATTTGCGGCCAGATGCAGCTGCGCGCCGCGCCACCAGAAAGGGTCGCGTGGGTAAACGAAATCCCTGCTGCGCGTAAGCGATCAATGTGTGCGCGATGGGCAAATGTCACGCCTTCAAACAGCGCAAACAGCATATCTGCGCGCGTATGCCAGCCGCTCAAGCCATAAAACCCCGCTTTTGCGGGTTCAGATTTACGACCGGAATAGAGGTAAGGATGATAGAGCGGCAACTGCGGGTTGGGTTCAACATGGGCCACGGTATCACTGCTGTGCGCCGCGCCGTTGCCAGCGCGTCCATCATCAAACTCACGCAGGAACCAGTCGAGATTGGCGGCCGAGGTGGCGCTGGCTTCAATCGCCATAAAGCGATCATTTTCAATAATTGAATTCATAAACACTGGCCGCTGGTAATCCGGTTTATCGACCACCACCTGATTGATGCTCCAGGTTCCTGCGACGATGGAAGCCTCTCCGGTTTTCACCACGCCAGAACCAATGGCGCTGGCCACCACATCAAAAATGCCGGCCACCACCGGAATACCTGACGGTAATCCGGTGAGTTGCGCGGCGCGCGCGGTCACGTGTCCGACCACCGCACAAGACTCGCCCAGAGGCGGCAGCAGATTAAGCGCCTCTTCAATGCCATACAACGCCATCAACTCGTGGCTGTAATTGCGCTGTCGATAATCGATTAATCCGGCTCCGGCGGCATCGGAAACCTCAGCGCTGATAGCCCCGCAGAGGAAATGGGCGATGACATCTTTAGCACACAACAAATGGCCGATCTGCGCCCAGCGATCGGGCTGATGCTGTTTAATCCAGCTGATCAGCACGGGCGTGGCGGCGGGCCAGGGCTTCTGCAGCGAAAGTTGATAGATGGCTTTATCGTTACCGCTGGCTTCCAGGCCCTGCACGGTTTCGATGGCACGATGGTCGATGGATTGAATGCCGAACAACGGCTGCTGCTGCTTATCAAGTGCATACAAGCCGTTACCGTGACCCGCCGCGCCCACGGCAATAACCTCATTCGCCGCGCTGCCCGCCTGTTGCAGGCAGCGCGTGACGGCCACGCTGACCCCGTGCCAGATATCTTCTACCGGACGCTCCGCATAACCTTCTTGCGGCTGGAGGGTTTCTCCCGCACATTCGGCAACCGACAGTACGCGGCCACTGAGATCGAACAGTACCGCTTTGATCATGGTGTTTCCGGCATCTATGCCGAGAAGTTGACTCATATCCGACTCCGATTCACAGACGAAGACGGCGCACCGCTTAAGCGCCGGTGCAGGTAAAACTCAACCCTGCTGATAAATGTCCAGGGCTTCCGCGCCGCTGGCGCCCCGGTGAATGATCGCCATCAGCGCTTTCACCACGCGAGACGGATTATCGTGTTGATACACGTTCCGGCCGTACACCATGCCGCTGGCACCTTGCGCCATTAACGCCGCGCTTTTGGCCAGCACCGGTGCCAGTTCCCCTTTGCCGCCACCGCGCACCAGCGTCGGACAACGCGCCGCTTCCACCACGCGGTGAAAATCTTCCACCTTCTCCGTGGGGTCGGCTTTGATAATGTCGGCGCCGAGTTCACGCGCCAGACGCACCAGTGGCACGATTTTCTCTACATCACCGATCGAACCGTAAGCCGCGCCTTGTCCTGCCGGCGCCATTACCAGAGGTTCGATCATCAGCGGCATCGCATAACGATCGCAAGCCTGACGCAGACGGCCGATGTTCTCCACGCACATACGGAAAATGCCGGGTTCATCGGGGATCAGATAGAGATTCACTACCACCGCAGCCGCATCCATCTGCAACGCGGCGAGGATTGGCTCATCCGGGTTGTGCAACACCGCCCACATTTCGCGATGGCGCGCCGCGTTATAGGCGTTGCCGACATCCGTGCGCATCACCAGCGCCGGTTTCCGTCCCGCGACCTGTTGCAACAGATCGGCCTGGCCGTAATTCACCTGAATGGCATCCGGTTGCGCGGCGATCAGGTTCTCCATCACACCTTCGATGTTCTCTAACCCAATCAGAAAGTCGGGCTCATTCGCAATACCGTGGTCGATAGCCACATCAAGGCACTTACCGTGTTGAAACAGACGATTCATGCGGACTTTATTGCTGACTAACATGGCGTGTTTCCTCCTGGAAAAGAGTGGGGTTGAGATCGGTCAGGCCGTGCTGTCGCGCCAGACTGGCGCAAGTGTTTTGCAGATGGTTTTGCAGTTGAGTGACATTCCAGCCGCGCAGATCCGCCATCAGTTGAGCAATTTCTGCCACCAGTGAGGGCGTCAATTCGCCGCAAATCGCCAGCGACGTGCGGCGCACCAGCAGGTCTTCAAGTTGTTGAACCTGCTCATGCTCAATAAGGTAACGAAGTTCCAGCGCGCTATACCCCGCATGATGCTGTAGCGGCTGTTCCCCCTGTTGCTGGATCAATTGCAGGATTGGCAGGGCGCGGCTGCCATAACGGCGGACTAACTGCGATACGCGGGACAAGGGCAGTGAATGCAGATGCGCGAGTTGGGCAAGCCACGCGGTTTGCCCGGAAGGTGCAGGGAAGTCGCGTCCACCGCCGATGGGCAGATCGCCGCTCGACACACGGCGCTTTTCTCCGATCAGACGCAATACCCGATCCGCGGCCTCTTCACCAAACTGACGAAAGGTGGTCCATTTGCCGCCGACCAGGCATAGCAAGCTGTAAGCATGTGCGGCATCAGGCGGCAGCAGCACCAGCGAGTGATTGCGCGAGATTTGCCCGTTAACTTTGGCGTTGCTGGCCGGAAGCGGACGCACACCGCAAAAGGTATAGAGAATCGACGATTCCGGCACCACGACGTCAGGAAAAACAAAGCGCAGCGACTCAAGAATGTAGGCTTTTTCCTCCTCTTCACACACCACGCTATCTGGATCGTCCACGCGGATATCCGTGGAACCGAGCAGCACTTTGCCAAACCACGGAAACATAATGCAGACGCGGCCTTCCTGGTTTTCGAAATAGACCATTTCCCCATCGAGCATCTGTAACAGTTTGGGGTGATCAATGATCAAATGCGAACCCTTGGTCCCGCCAATCAGTTTGGTGAAATGTTCCGTGGGCGCCAGATGCTGATTGAGCTGATCTATCCACGCGCCGCCGGCATTCACCAATACATGCGGCTGCAGAGTAAAGTGCTCACCGCTGAGTGCATCCTGTAACGTAACGGATTCGCCATCGGCGCTCACCAGTTGCAAATAATTCAGCGCCAGTGCCTCCGGACAAGCACGCTCGGCATCTTCAATCAATTCATAACCCAGTCGTTCCGGTGCACTGATCCAGGCATCGTAGTAGCTGGCGCTGTATTTCACCCAGGGGGCAAATCCTGGCCAGCGGTCGCGCGTGGCTGCCTCACCGCGCACCTGATGTTTGGGCATCGATCCGTACTGCCTGGTGTAGACATCGTAGAGACTGAGGCCAGTTTTGATCAGCAGAGCGCCGCGGCGAGTGGGTTTGTCGCTCAGACGCAAAAAACGCCGCGTGGCATTGAGCAGTCCGCCGCCGAGGTTGTCGATTGGGACAGTGGTACGCAGCGGAAAAACATAGTGCGCCGCGTTTTTCAGTAGCCGGTCACGCTCCATCACCGACTCTTTGACCAGCGTAAACTCGCCGGTTTCCAGATAGCGCAGTCCGCCGTGGATCATACGAGAAAGCGCACCGCTGGCCGCCTGGCACCAGTCACCTTTTTCCACCAGAACCGCCGGAATACCCTGCAATGCCAGTTCGCGAAAGGTGCTGATGCCGTTGATGCCGCCACCGACAATCAGCACTGGTGTGGACGTGCGCTGTCGTAAAGCGCTGAGTCGCTGCTCGCGTGTTGCATTATTCTCCATGGATTGCTCCCCGGCTCTTGGCCATTTCGAGTACGCCTGCTGCAGTGGATTCGTCGGTGACCATGCCTTTTAGCCACTGGCCTTGCAGCGCACAGTGGATGGGATCCACTTTGTCGCGTCCGGCCACCACCGCCATAGAAAAGGGAATACGTTGTAGCTCCGATAAGGTCAGCCCAACCAGCCGCTGATTGGCGTCAAACGGCGCGGGCTGGCCTTGTGCATCGAGTAACCAGGCTAGCAGTTCGCTGCGTGCGCCACTGGTTTCGATGCTGGCGGATGCATGACGAGCTGCCAGATTCAAATCGTAGTAGCTGGAACTGTCGCTGTGAATAGAACCAAGACCGACCACTGCCAGCGTAGCGTTACGCGCTTTATCCAGCACCCGGTCTACGGCACTGATTCTCATCAACATGTCACGTTCAGCAGCAGAGTCAGTGAAGAGCGGGGCATGAATCTGCCAGGCATGGCCGCCAAGCCGAGCCGCCATTTCAGAGGCAACATGATTCACGTCGGTATAGTGCTTTCCTTGCACGCAACCCAATGCAGGCACGACCTGAACATCGTATTTGCGCGAAGGACGCAGTGCCTCCACCAGAGCGCTCACGCCTTTGCCACCGGTGATCGCAATAACGTCGCCATCTTTCAGACGTGATAGCAAATAATCCGCCGCCGCCGCGCCCACCATCTGTAAATTCTGCTCATCACTGCGCGCGACATTGGGTGCCACCACCACCTGTTGCAGTTGACCCCATTGCTGCAGATCACTTTCGAGTTGGTGGGCCGACAGCCAGGGCGATTTGATAGTGATTTCTACCATGCCGCTCTCTTTGCCCTGACGAATCAGGCGATTCACGCTGGCGACCGACAACCCGGTTTCCACCGCAATCTCCGACTGCTTTTTGCCGTCGAGGTAATACATCACCAATACCTGATAGATCTGGCGTGCACTGTGAAATGCTGGATGTTCGCTGGCGAATTCCATCGATGATGCGTCCTTATGCTGCCCGATATTTGTTCAGCAGGTGGTCAATCGACACCGCCGCCAGCAGAATTAAACCTTTGATCAAGTCCTGCCAGTAGACGGAAACATTAATCAGGATCAGTGAGCTGGTCACGATGGAGAGCAGTGCGACACCTAAAACCGCGCCCAGAATCGAGCCAGTGCCGCCTTTCAGGCTTGCGCCGCCTATCACCGCCGCCGCTATCACGTTCAGTTCCATCCCTACGCCAAAGGTCGGGGTAGCTGAGCCTAACCGCGCCATATAAATAATGCCGGCTACACCTGCTAGCGTTGAGGTGAGTACCGTGACCCACAGTTTTATGCGGTTGATGTTGATGCCGGAATAGGCCGCTGCACGCTCATTACTGCCGGTATAAAATACTTTGCGGAACAGCGTGGCTTTGCGCAGCAGGAAATCGAACAGAGCGACCAATACAAAGAACAGCAGGATGACAAACGGAATGCCCCACATGGCACCCTGGCCGATAAATTTGAAACTGACGGGAAGTGTGAACAGCGACAGCGGCGTGCCCTGCGTGATGATCATGCAAAGCCCGCGCACAATCACCATCGCTGCCAGCGAGGCAATAAAATGACTCAGGCCGATTTTGGTCACTGTTAAACCCATCAGCAAGCCTACCAGTGCGGCGGCAGCTATTCCTCCCAGGCTGGCCAGCCAGGGATCCACCCCACTGAGAAACAGTTGTCCCGCGACCACCATAGAAAGGCACACCACCGCGCCGACCGAGAGATCGAGACCGCCGACGATCAACAAGATCGTCATACCGATCACCACAATGCCTTCAATCGAAAACGACAACAGCATCGCTTTCATATTGGCCCACGTCAGGAAGTAGGGTGAGGTAAAACTCATCACGATAAAGATTAACGCGATGATCGCAATCAAGCCGATTTCCCGCTGCTTGTGCAGGCCGCCAAACAATGACAGCCGGGATTTGCCTGCTCCGGGCAAGGTCGTATTTATGGTCATAGCGCCTCCACTTCAGGGGGAATGCCAGCAGCCAGTCTCATCAGATTCTCCTCGGTCATTGCATCGCCGGTCACTTCACCGGTGATGTGACCTTCATGAATCACGATAATGCGGTCACATAAACCAATCAGCTCAGGTAACTCTGATGAAATCACCACCAGTCCGACACCGTTATGTGCTAATTGGGCGAGGATCTGGTAGATCTCTGCCTTGGCGCTGACATCGACGCCGCGCGTCGGTTCATCAAGAAAGATGATTTCGGGGTGCACCGACAGCACGCGCGCTAGCGCCACTTTCTGCTGATTGCCGCCAGAAAGCGATGACACCGGGTCGCTCAATTTGCCGCGTTTCAGTTTGACCTGATACGCCAGCGCTTCCGCTTGCGCACGCTCGCGGCTTGGGCTTAGCGTCAAACCGTGATGGCTAATCGCGCGGACATCCAGCGCCGAGATGTTCCAGTCAATTGGCATTGCTAAAAACAGCCCGGCGTCCTTACGATCTTCGGATAAATAAACCAAGTGATGTTGGATACTGGCGGCGTAATTTTTCAGTGTTGCTGGCTGCCCTTTGATACGTATCGTGCCGTGAGTTACCGGCTGCAATGCGCACACGCCCTGAGCGATTTCGCTACGGCCGGCGCCCATCAAGCCACCTATGCCGAGAATTTCGCCGGGATACAGCTCGAAGTTGATATCGTAAAAACGCTGACTATCGCTAAGAGATCGTACCTCCAGCAGCGGTGCGGCACGATGAGAGGGGCGTTTATCGGGATAGAGTTGCGACAATTCGCGACCGACAAGGCGCGTAATGACTTCATCCGGTGTCATGCTGTTCAATGGCGCACTGTGCACCGTCCGGCCATCGCGCAGAATGGTGATGTGCTGACAAAGCGCAAAAATCTCGGCCATACGATGACTGATATACACCACCGTGATGCCCTGATCGCGCAGTTGACGCACGATGGTGAACAGCGTCTGCGCTTCTGGTTCCGTGAGCGCTGCAGTGGGCTCATCCAGAATCAGCAAACGACAATCCAGCGTCAGTGCTTTGGCAATCTCTACGAGTTGCTGTTGTGACAACGACAGTTCACTAACCTTTTTACTCACTGGAATCGGCGCAAGACGATTCATAACCTGCTGCGCTTTTTCCCTCAAGGTTTTATGCGGTAATAGAAAGCCGCGCTGCTGATGCGCCATCCAGATATTTTCATAGATAGTAATATCCGGGCACAACGCGATTTCCTGATGCACCAGCCCGATGCCTAACCGCTGCGCCTCACGCGGCGAGCGTATGGTTACGGATTGCCCCTCCAACACTATTTCACCGCTGTCGGGGCGCAGAATGCCATCAATGATATTCATCAGAGTAGACTTACCCGCGCCGTTTTCACCGGCCAGCGCATGAATTTCACCGGGCCTTAGCGTAAGATCAACGTCCTGTAACGCCTGTACTGCGCCGAAGCGTTTGCTGATGCTGCGTAACTCAAGCAGTGCCGTCATCATCTTTCCCCTTACTCGTTGATGCCTTTGGTTCCACGACGTTTCAGGTAACGGTCCCAGCGGAAATCATCGGCATTTTCTTTAGTCACCACGGCATAACCATTGTCGAGGATTGGGAACGAGAAGGGATTCACACCGTTGCGTTTGGCATCATTCATGGGGTCAATCAATTCTGGGTGGGCGGCAAGGAACAGCGTCATAAAGCCCATGTAGCCCTGTATTCCCTGATTGGGGTTGATAGCACCAAACACCTCGCCGCTTTTGATCATATCCAGTACTTTGGCGTTGACGTCCACCGTCATCACTTTCACTTTGCCACCGTTTTCCACCACTGCCTGTGCGGCACCGATTGCGGAACTGGCTTCAGGCATGAAGATGCCTTTCAGGTTTGGATTCGCTTGTAGCATCGACAGCACGGCGTTGTAGGCTTTTGATGGATCCTGATTAGTGGCGGCGCGCGCAACCAGCTTGCTGTCAGGAAACGCGGTTTTCATCTCATTGATAAAAGCCGTAACCCGACGGTCATGATTATCCTGCCCTGGATTTTCCAGCACCGCATACTCCGCGCCTTTGCCCATGGCTTTACCGAGTTCATCGGCGGCGGCTTTACCTTCACGGAAGTTGTCTGAGGTGATGTAAGCGACACGCTTGCTGTTGGGGGAATCAGCGGCAAAGGTTACCACCGGAATGCCCATCTCTGCCGCACGATTAATTGGCTCGATAAAGGGGTCGGGATTCATCGGATGGAGGAAAATCCCGGCGGGTTTCTGCGCCAGAATCTGTTCGAAACTGGCTAACTGCTGGTTGACGTCATAAGCGGGCGTGCCACCATAAACGGTTTTGCAGCCCAGCTGATGCGCAGCTTGTTTAAACATCTCGTACACCGGAAACCAGTATTCAACACCGGTCACCATGACGTTCATGTAGTAAGTTTCGCCAGGTTTGCAACGGAACTGTGGTGATTCATCGGCGGCACGTGCGGTGCTGGAGAGTGTGCCCGCTAACGCAAGGCTGGAAAGAAGGATGGCGATTTTTTTCATGTTTTTCCCCGGAGCAGACGCTGAATTTAGAGGCTCAGCCGTGACGACTTAACGCGGAAAAACGAGCCGGGGTACGTTTTGAAAATTATTTCTGATTCGTGAAATAATTTTCATAAGCTATAAAAGCTGGCGGGGAAAAGATCAATTAATGGTTAATGAAATGTTTCTCGCTTGTGATCGCCTTCACTTTCCCGCAGATAGCAGAATATTTGGTTAGGAGAAACCGTGACGGAATTTTATAATCGCGTGCTGAAATTGTGGCTTAACTGAAATAAAAGGAATTTTCATGCGCTTATCTCTTACTGCGCTAACGCTGCTGGCAAGCACCAGCGTCCTCGCACAAACCCCTTCACCTGACGCCATCATCAAACCGTTGATGCAGCAATATCAAATCCCTGGCATGGCGGTGGCTATTCTGCACGATGGCAAAACCGAGTTTTACAATTACGGTGTGGCATCCAAAGAGACTCAGCAGCCAATTACCGCGCAGACCTTGTTTGAAATCGGGTCACTCAGCAAAACCTTTACCGCTACCTTAGCGAGCTATGCGGCTCAGCAGAAAAAACTGCAGTTTAGTGACAAAGCCAGTACATGGTTGCCCGACCTAAAGGGCAGTGCGTTTGATCAGGTGTCACTGC
The DNA here is from genome assembly GCF_032082325.1 of Pantoea sp. CTOTU50773. Lineage (NCBI taxonomy): Bacteria > Pseudomonadati > Pseudomonadota > Gammaproteobacteria > Enterobacterales > Erwiniaceae > Pantoea > Pantoea sp. CTOTU50773. The sequence continues at coordinate 30,663 of NZ_DAMDQC010000010.1, forward strand.
TTAACCTTGCTACTCACACCACGGGCACGCCGCTGTTTGTGCCGGACGATGTCACCAATCAGCAGCAGTTGATGAACTGGTACAAAAACTGGCAACCGCCGGCTCAGCCGGGCACTCAGCGTGTCTACTCCAATCTGGGGATTGGTATGCTCGGCATGGTTGCCGCCAAAAGCTTGCATCAGCCGTTTATCAGCGCGATGGAGCAGCAACTGTTACCCGCGATGGGCATGAAGCACACTTATATTCAGGTGCCTCAGTCAGAGATGGGCCAATATGCGCAAGGTTACAATAAACAAGACAAGCCGGTACGTGTGACGCCAGGCCCGTTGGATGCTGAATCGTATGGGTTGAAATCGACATCCGCTGATCTGATTCGCTGGCTGGCGATTCAACTTGATGAACAGAAGGTCGCGACGGAGTGGCAGCAGGCGATCGCCACCACGCATCAGGGCTACTTCAAAACCGAGGCGTTTACGCAGGCGATGATGTGGGAATACTATCCGTTGCCTGTCTCATCAAAGCAGTTGGTGGAAGGCAACAGCGGTCAGCGCATCATGAAAGGGATGTCGGCCACGTTGATCACGCCACCGCAGGCTGCGCCACAACAGGCGTGGTATAACAAAACCGGTTCGACCAATGGTTTCTCAACCTACGCGGTGTTTATTCCGTCACAGAAGATTGCGGTGATTATGCTGGCGAATAAATGGTTCCCGAATGACGATCGCGTCATCGCGGCGGACAAAATCATTCAGATGTTGGCTCACTAACGGATTGTTGGGCGCGCCCCGACGCGCCCAATTAAATCGCAACTTACTTTCGTGCATCCAATGCGAGTTTGACGGCCATGCCCGCCAGCACCGTGCCCATCAGCCAGCGCTGCAAACGCTGCCAGCTGGGGCGCGTCAGTAAAAATGTCGACACCTGGCCAGCGGTAGTAATGAAAATCGCATTGACCGTCAGGCTAATCACAATTTGGGTGACGCCCAATATCAGCGACTGCATCAGCACACTACCGTGATGCGGGCTAATAAACTGCGGTAATAGCGACAGAAACATCATGGCGATTTTTGGGTTCGCGAGGTTGGTGAGGAAACCCATGGTGAACAATTTACGCGGGTTGTCGGCAGGGAGATCGCGCACGGCAAATGGCGAGCGGCCGCCAGGCTTGAGTGCCTGCCACGCAAGATACAGCAAATAGAGTGCGCCACTGAAACGCAGCGCATCATAGGCCCATGGAACGGCAAGCAACCACGCGGTGATACCCAGCGCCGCGCACAGCATATAAAACACAAAACCTAACGCCACGCCGCCGAGGGAAATATAACCCGCCCGCTTGCCCTGACACAGCGAACACGAAACCAGGTAGATCATATTGGGGCCGGGCGTAAGCACCAATCCCAACGCCACCAATGCAAAGGCTAACCAACTCGACAGTTCTGGCATGCAACACTCCTTGCGTTATTTTCGCGATTATGGCGCGAACCAGGCATATCAGGCAACGCACGTTTTCAGACTGACAACAGGAATAAGCTGCGTTAGTTTGGCTTGGCTTATTGTATTTAAAAGGGAGATGAAAATGACCGTTCCTGTAGTGGCATTGCTAACGGCAAAACCGGGTTGCGAAGATAAAGCTGAGCAATTATTTCGTGGTGTGATTGAAGAGACGCTACGCGAAGAAGGGTGTATTACCTATCAGCTAAACATTGATAGCAAAAATCCGCGCCGCTTTGTCTGGACCGAAGAGTGGGCGAGCCAGGAATTACTGGATAAGCACCTGAATGCCCCGCATATCGTTAAATTATTCGCGGATCTTGAACCGCTGTTAGAACACGCGGAAGTGGTGGCATTACGCAAAGTCGCGGGTGGCAATGCGTGATAAAGAATAAGCAGACTTCGGTCTGCTTTTTATTTGTTGATATCCAGATGAGATTTCGCGTCAGAATATAAAGGAAACCAAAATGAGAACACAAAAGCGTTGCATGGGTTACGTCGCTATTGTGGTCGATGATTATGACCGCGCCATTGAATACTATACGCAAAAACTGGGGTTTCATTTAATCGAAGATATCCCACAGCCGGGCAAGCGCTGGGTGGTGGTCAATCCTAATCCGCAGAGCGATTGTAACTTGCTGCTGGCGCAGGCATCGAATGAGCGCCAGCAAGGGTTTATCGGTAATCAATGCGGCGGCCGGGTGTTCCTGTTTTTACAGACGGACGACTTCTGGCGTGATTACCAGCAAATGAAAGCCAATGGCGTCACTTTCTGTGAAGAACCCCGCGAAGAAGAGTATGGCACGGTTGTGGTTTTCGAGGATTTGTACGGCAACCGTTGGGATCTTTACCAGAACAAATGATCGACCGGTCTGACTCGCTTCAAAATCCAGGTTTCATACACCGGTTAAGCGGCCGATAATGGAATCCTGAAATGACCTGGTTTCCCACTTTAAACAGGTAGATGCGGGCGGTGAAATTCTCGTCCGCCAGCGGATCAATATATTTCCCGATAGCGGGATCCTGCGTATCAGGACCCGCAATACGAAAAGATTTGCGAGTGGAAACCGTTACGGAATCAGGATGGTAGTCATAATCAAGATTCACGGTGCGATCAACATTAATCCTGCTTTCAAGCCCCTGCGGCGACATAAATGCCAGATAAGCATTTAAATGACCTTCACGACTGCCGCTCAAAATATCCCAGTAGCCATGACTGACTACGGTCCGGTCAGGTTCGTCATAGATGATATAGGTCTCGGCCCGGCAATCGCCAGAAAATGGCCGTACAAAATAGGGCAGCGAAAACCAACCCAGCAACAATGCCAACAGGCAACATGCCGCGGAAACAGCCATTCTCATGGATGGTTTCTCCCGATAACCGCAAATGTCTGGCAAGAGGTTGTCGCCAGTTCAATTTCGCCTTTGCACACAAAGAAATTAATCGCGTTGCCACGATCGGCATTAATGTAGATTTTGCTGTGCGGCGTAATGGAAACCTGCATTTTGTTAAGCCAGTAACTCACGCGTCTTGCCGAGTCATGTTTGTCATTTTCCACGTATTGCGAAAACAGAAAGCTGTGCCCATCAAGCAGAAGTGGTTCGCCATACCGCAATGGGTGGATAAGTTGTTGGCCACGAATCACAGTGCCCACGATAAAAAACAGGCAGCAAAGCAGCAGCGTAAGTACCCTGAGTTTTATCTTTGTCGGTTTATTCTTAAGCGCTGATTTCGATGTATCAGAAACAGAGATCGCTGATGTTTCTTGTTTTTGATTCAAACCATCCTGGCGTTCCGGTAACGAATAATTTTGTGAGTCTGAAACGAGAGTGATGTAACCGGGTTTTAAGCGATATCCCATGTATCCCAGTGTTTCAAGAATTTCGCCTTCTATTTCCAGTGAGGCGAGTGATTTCCGGATGCGAAAAAGGGTTTGTCGTACGGTATTATCGGAGACCACAGCACCATGGTTTCTCCAGCAAGCGTCATGTAATGCTTCTTTGGAAACGATATTACCTTCATGCTCACACAGGTACGTCAGGCATATTTTACTTTGCCTGCTAAGAATAATCTCTTTATCTTCCAGCCTGATCAGACCGGTATCGGTAAAAAAAATAATGGTCACTTCTGCCTGATCCCCACGGCGCATCTTCAACGCACACTTTTCATGCGGCTGATTATAACACGGTCTGACAAAAGGGCATGCTGATGATGACAATCAGGTAGGTAACAGCTTTGTCACAGGGTTATCTATATGATTAATATGTGAATTATCTCCATGCTGGTGACTTTTAAGTGACATTTATGCCAGTATGTTGAAAGCCTTCAATCTAGCCAATAATATCCGCATCGGATTAATCGCATGGCATCGGCTAATATCGTTAAGATGAATCTGTAATAATTGCATATTGGCGTGATCACAATTGAGGAACATCACCAATGCATAGCGCCATTAAAATAACGACAAGCAAAATCAAAAATAAAAATATCGCTATTATGACACCCAGCGCGATCACCTATTATGGTATTCGCGCCATGTTGACAACATTGAATGCTGTGACGGTGACTCACCATCCCATCCAAACCCATGATGAACAGATCAACATCATTGATAGAGATTTGGATCTGATTATTATCGATACTGAGGTTGGCAATGCAGATGTTATTTCTATGCTGATAAAATCTTACTTGCCCACAGCATTAGTGATAATTTTAACCCGCGCATCGGATATCAGGCTATTACAAAAATATAAAAAATCAGGTGTGCAAGCCATATTAAACAGGAAAAGCAATCAGCGCGAGGTTGAAGATGCGGTGACGGCAGTACTTGAACATCGAGTCTGGGGATTTGAAGTCAAACCCACTGCACCGCAAAAGGGTTCATCTCTACGACAGGTATTCTCATCAAGAATGTATGAAGAAGCGATGCTTTCACTCAGTACCACGGAAAGAACGATCATCCGCTCCATCTATCGCGGCCGTACCGTAACGGATATTGCTCTTGCCAAAGACAAAAGTATTAAAACCATTAGCAGCCAAAAACAGTCTGCAATGCGCAAACTCAATGTAAAAAATCTGGCTGAACTCCATCAGCGGTATCACGCCTGGCTGGAATAGTACCTGCCAGGCCATTTCCTTCCCACATACCACCGTCTTTTTCCTCTTGATTTCCCGACATTTTTCCTCATTTCCCGGCACCGGAGAGCCACTCCGGTGCACCTTCGGTTGGACGTTGTTCTTAATTTTTTTGTGATGGGTTTCTTAAAATCGTGCGCTGCAGTTAGGTGAAATGCCGACAGATTGTTATGAATGAAGCTAACTTAGGTTTCATTCGAAACAATCGGAGCGACAAAATGAATACATCCTTTACCTCTTTACAACAACCTGAAGATGCAAAGCAGCATATCCGCTTGATGAAACAGGTGCTCAGAGCGCAAATCGGCGATGTTGAGGGCCTGTTTGAGCAGGTCAGAAGTAAAATCCTCAGCGAAATTGCTGTAGCTCGTGAGGAAGAAGCGCGAAACGGCACGGCATGGCCACAGGTACGTTGGGATGACATCGCCGCAGGGCGCATTTCCGATGAAGTGAAGGATCGCATTCGTCGTCGCGGCTGTGTGGTGGTGAAACAGACCTTTACGCGCGAGCAGGCGTTGGGCTGGGATGCGTCGATGCTGGAATACCTTGATAAAAATGATTTCGATGAAGTCTATAAAGGGCCGGGTGACAACTTCTTTGGCAGCCTCGATGCCTCACGCCCTGAAATCTATCCGATCTACTGGAGCGAAGCACAGATGTCGGCGCGTCAGAGCGACGCCATGGCACAAACCCAATCCTTCCTGAATCGCCTGTGGACCTACGAATCCAACGGAACGCGCTGGTTTGACCCTGATGTCAGCATCATCTATCCGGATCGTATTCGCCGTCGTTTACCGGGCACCACATCAAAAGGGCTGGGCGCGCATACGGATTCCGGGGCGCTGGAACGCTGGTTACTGCCAGCTTACCAACAGGTGTTTAGCAAAATCTTTAATAATCAATTCGATCAATATAATCCCTGGGACGCGGCACATCGCACAGAAGTGAATGAATATCAGGCTGGCACCACTACCAAATGTTCAGTCTTCCGCACTTTCCAGGGGTGGACTGCGCTGTCAGACATGCAATTGGGTCAGGGCTTGCTGCATGTGGTGCCGGTTCCGGAAGCGATGGCGTATCTGTTGCTGCGTCCGCTGCTGAAAGATGTGCCAGAGGATGAACTCTGTGGTGTGGCGCCAGGCAAAGTGCTGCCCATCTCAGAGCAGTGGCATCCGGAACTCATCAAGGGACTGTGTTCCATTCCAGCAATGGAAGCGGGTGATTCTGTCTGGTGGCACTGTGATGTCATTCATTCGGTTGCACCGGTTGAGAATCAGCAAGGTTGGGGCAATGTGATGTACATTCCGGCTGCACCCCTGTGCGAGAAGAATGCCGCTTACGCCACTCAGGTTGCTGAGGCGCTGGCAACCGGTGCCTCACCGGGTGATTTCCCGAAAGAGGACTATGAAGCCAGCTGGCGCGATCGATTCACTTTGGACGCGTTAAACAGCAACGGTCGTCGCAGTCTCGGCTTAGAGTAAGTTTCTGGTAAGCAGGATAAAATTTTAATTAAAGCAGGCACTATGAACGCACGTCATCAGCACATTATCCAACTGGTCAGCGAACGCGGCAGCGTCAGCGTCAGTGAACTGGCGCAAACCACCGGCGTTTCCGAGGTGACGGTGCGTCAGGATCTGAATGTTCTGGAAAAGGGCGGCTTTCTGCGCCGCGTGCACGGTTCAGCCGTGGCGCCAGAAAGCGACGATGTCGGCGCACGCATGCAAACGCGTTTTGCCGTCAAAAAACGTCTGGCGGAGTACGCCGCTTCGCTGGTTAACGCGGGTGAAACGGTGTTTATTGAAGGCGGCAGCACCAACGCGTTGCTGGCACGCGAATTGAGCGAACGCGGTGATATCACGATTATCACCGTCAGCCATTACATCGCGGGATTGCTGCGGGAACAGGGCGGTGATGTGATCATTCTTGGCGGGCTGTTCCAGAAGAGCAGTGAGTCGGTAGTCGGGCCGCTGACGCGATTGTGCATCCAGCACCTCAACTTCCATAAAGCCTTTATCGGTATCGACGGCTGGGATGCCATCACCGGTTTTACCGGTCGTGATATGCTGCGCTGCGACGTGGTCAACGCCATCATGGAAAAGCAGACGCACACTGTGGCGCTCACCGATTCATCAAAGTTTAGTCAGATACATCCCTTCGCTCTGGCACCGACCGTGCCCTTTAAGCAGGTGATTACAGATAGCCAACTGTCGCCGGTGTATCAGGAAATATTGCGCCAGCAGCCAATGGAGTTAACGCTGATTTAGGGGCACTTTTCATCAGCGTCGACAATCATCATTGTCATAATGAAGGATCACATGTTCCCCAACATCACCTCCAAAAGACTGCACTATCGCCAGTTAGTTACCGATGACTGGCGATTCTTTCTCTCGCTGCAACAGGATGAGCGTGTGATGCGCTATGTGGCCGATCCGCAGCCTGAAGAAGAGATTCGACGTGACAGGTTCGAGATAAGATTGCCCCATTGGCAGAAAGGCAGCACCCATTGGCTGTGTCTGGTGATGATGGAACAGGGGCAATCAGCGCCGTTAGGCGTCACCGGATTTATCGATCGCGGTGACGGCGTAGCGGAAGTCGGTTTTTTGCTGGCAGCAGAAGCTCAGGGCAAGGGATTTGGTACGGAATCACTTCACGATATTGCGCGTTATGCGCTGAATGAACTGGGCTTTCGCAAGCTAATTGCCACTGTGACCGCAGGAAATGAAGCCTCACGCAGGACACTATTAAAAGTGGGATTCCAGCAGGAGGGCACCTTGCGGAAAAGCTATCATCTCGCGGGTGAGTGGCGCGACGATTGGGTATTTGGATTATTCGCGGACGAATGGAGGCCACTCTAACCTGCGATTAACGCCTGTGCCGTTAATTCATCGGTAATTAATCCCGTCACCAACCCGCTGGCCAATACCGCGCGGATCGCGTCGACTTTGCTTAATCCCCCCACCAGCGCCACAATCTCGGCGCGGTGGGCAAGCTCTAAATCCACCGAGAGCGTACGCGCTGTCAGGCTGTTGTGAATCATCTGCCCGCTGGCGTCAAAGAAATGACCGAGCAGCTCACCGACAGCGCCAGAAGCCGAGATATCATTGATCTCGGCTTCATCAATCATACCGGCTTCAACCAGTTGCGCGGCAGGTTCCACGGTGCCGATCCCCACCAGCTTCACCTCACTCTGTGCGGCCATGGCAAACACTTCGCTGACGCCGCGCTGTTTAAGCAGCACGTCGCGGTCTTCCTGAGTATTGGCGAAGAACGGCACCGGCATCATATACGCCTGCGCACCGGTCTTTTCGGCAATGCGATGCATAACATCGTGGGGATTGAGCGCGTAGTTGCGCGTCAGACAGCCCAGCAGCGAAACGAAGCGCATATGCGGGGCGTCAATGCGCGAGAGTTGGTGAATAGCGGCGGAAAGGGTGCGGCCGTGCCCCAGCCCCAGGGTGATCGCAGGCTGCGACGTGAGGAGATTGCGCAGATAATCCGCGCCCGCCATACCCAGCGTTCGCACTGGCAATCCCTCTTCACCAAGGTCAGGCGCAACGTGGCAAAAACGCAGTCCGTGCTTTTCGCGCAGCTGATCTTCCAGCGCCACGCACGCCATGATATCGCCATCAATCGACACCTTCACCGCACCCTCCGCGACCATTTTGGCAATCATGCGATGGGTTTTGACAGACGGTAATCCCAGACGTTTGGCGACTTCAGCCTGGGTCAGGCCGCCCACATAGTGCAGCCAGGCGGCACGCAGGGCTAAAGAGTCATCGCGTTCAGCGGGAGTAGGAGCCGGTTTCATGTTTCATTTCCTGATCAATAGGCTTAGGAAGCCAGATGCAAATCCTGCACGCCCGTATCAATGTGCGATGCCCAAAACGCAACGCTTTCCGCGATATCCGCCACCACCTGGCGGTCAGTGGGTTCACGCTCTTTAAAACTCAGTTCGAGGCAAATTTCGTTATCCTGCGCGCCACCGCGCGCCAGCGCGTCCAGCAGCGGCTGGGGCTGAATACGGCCGCCCGCATTGTACTGCAATGTGAAGGGTCTGTGGCCGCCTTTGTCCATCATGCTTTGTTTTATATGAATAATCGGCGAGTAGCGCGGCACTGCTTCAGCCCACGCGTAAGGGTCGTAATCACGCGGGTCGATTGAAGTGACATCGCCGTGATCGATATCCGCCATCATCCACATCGGCAGGGCAAAGGACTCACTGCTCAAACGCTGCTGCAGTGCGAGGCAAGCCGGAATGGTCTCACCAAACTCGCGTCCGATGCTCATCGGTTCCCAAAACAGGTATTTCAATCCGGCGGATTGCGCATGTTCCGCCACCTCGGCCCAGCAGTCTATCGCGATATCGATCAAGGCATCCCGCCGCGCCGCATCGTTGAAATCCTGCTGGGTGAAAATGGCGAACTGCGATCCAACCGCCTCGCCCCCCAGTTCTGCGGTGATATCGGCGAAGGTTTTAAACCAGTCCACGTAGTAGCGCCGCACGTCAACGTCCGGATGACCAAAATGATTGAGGCGGCCATAGGGACCAGTCATACCCGATGTCACGCGCACCCCGGTTTCCCGCAACGCCTTCTGCATCTGGCGCGACATGCGGTTGATGGTGGCGGCTGGCCAGCCAGGATTGATAAATTCATGGGTTAACTGCAGATCGCGGATACGAATCTGTTGTGCCACGGTGTGAATCAGATCCTGCGGATCGGCAAAACGATTCACCAGTGGGTTGGTATTGAGGGAAAGCGTTAAGGGCATGATTACGCCTCCTTACGCAGCGGCACGGCCGCAGCATAGGTCGCGTCAAACCATTGGCTAAAGGCCTGCTGCTGAACTTCGGTCAGATGCAACTTGTGCTTAGTGCGACGCCACAGCACATCCTCCACCTGCTGCGCCCACTCATTTTCTACCAGGTAGCGCACTTCGGCTTCATACAACTGTGCGCCGAAATGGCGGCCCAGATCGTTTATCTCACGGGCGTGACCCAGCACTTTCTCAATGCGCGTGCCATACAGGCGCGCATAGTGTTTGCGTAGCGGCGCTGGTAACCATGGCCAGCGCGTTTTCACTTGCTCAAGGAAGCTCTCGAAATCGCCATTTGCCATATTACCGCCCGGCAAAGTGGCCTCGCGTGTCCAGTCTTCACCCATATCAGGGAAGAAGGGCGCAAGCTTCTGGATAGCGTGTTCTGCCAGCTTGCGGAAAGTGGTGATTTTGCCACCAAACACATGCAGTAGCGGGGCGTTTTGCTGATCGTCGAGATCGAACACGTAGTCACGCGTGACGGCAGAAGGGTTGCCTTTGCCATCGTCAAACAGCGGACGCACACCCGAGAATCGGGTAATCACATCGCTGGCGCGCAGTTTTACTTTGAAGTAGCGATTGACCACATCGATAAGGTACTGCTGCTCGCTGTCATCGGCGGTCACCGCTTCCGCTTTGCCCTGCCACGGAATATCGGTGGTGCCGATCAGGGCTTTATCGCCTTCATAAGGGTTGATGAAAATGACGCGTTTATCGGTGTTTTGCACCAGATACGCCTGCTGGCCTTCCCAGAATTTCGGCACGATGATGTGTGAACCTTTAACCAGCCGCACGCTGCGGTTGCTTTTGGTCTGGGTGACCTGATTTACGATATCCAGTACCCACGGGCCGGCCGCATTCACCAGCACTTTGGCATAAACCGTGCGCTGTGCACCGCTGGTCTCATCCTGAATCGTGACTTCCCACTTGCCGCTGATACGTTTGGCCGACACACAGCGGGTACGCGGCAGAATCGTGGCGCCGCGTTCCGCAGCATCCACGGCATTCAGTGCGACCAGGCGTGCATCATCGACCCAGCAATCGGAGTACTCGAAGCCCTTGCTGTAGCTATCGAGGATTGGGGCGCCTTCGGGATCGCGCATCAGATCAAGCGATCGCGTGCCGGGCAGCTTTTTGCGCCCGCCTAAATTGTCATAGAGGAACAGCCCTAAACGCACCAGCCACGCCGGACGATCGGTCGGGCTATGCGGCAACACAAAGCGCATCGGCCAGATAATATGCGGTGCGGCATTCAGCAACACTTCTCGCTCGATCAGCGCCTCGCGTACCAGTCGGAATTCATAATATTCGAGATAGCGCAGCCCGCCGTGCACCAGTTTGCCCGAGCGCGAGGAGGTACCCTGTGCCAGGTCATCTTTTTCACACATCATCACGGACAAGCCGCGCCCGGCCGCATCACGTGCGATGCCCGCGCCATTAATGCCACCGCCAATGACAAACAGATCCAGCGTATTTTCACTCATGGTGTACTCCTTAAAACTTATTCAGTGCATGCCAGGCGGCAGGGAGATCGCTGCGGATCTGCTGATAATGGGGAAACAGTTGGTTATAGCGCTGCGACAGTTCAGCGGAAGGCGGTTCAGACGCATCCAGCAACGGGCGCACCCAGGTTTCCACGCACTGCGCCATGGAGGGATAGGCGCCAATCGCCACCGCTGCCATCATCGCGGCGCCCGCTGCACCGGCTTCATCACGCTGGCTGATACGCACCGGTGCGCCAATGCAGGACGAGAGGATCTGGCGTAGCGGCTGGGAACGCACCGCGCCGCCGGTAAGACGAATTTCACCTGGCAAAGTACTGCCCATCGCCTGATAACAATCACGCGCGGCCATGCCGATGCCTTCAATCACGCCGCGCACCAGGTCGGCAAAATTGTGCTGATAGTTAAGTCCGGTGAAGCTGGCGCGCGCGTCGGCGTTGACGAACGGCCCGCGTTCACCGGCAATTGAGATGTAGGGATGGAACAGCAGGGTGCCGGGTTCGGCTTTGTTGAGCCACTGGTCGATATGCGCCACCAGCCGCGCATGATCGATTTCACAGCCGAATCCGCTCAGCAATTCACTCGCCACGTTCAGCAGCCAGTCGAGATTAAGCGTTGAGGCCATATTGGTTTGCACCTGCGTCACATAGCCCGGCCAGGGCAGAGGAATCACATAGCCAGTTTGCGCTGGATTCAACCACACCTCATCAATGGTCACACTGCGCAGATGCACCCCGGTAGAGCCGACAATTGAGCAGGCGGTATGGGCTTCGCCGGTGTGCACGCCTGCGCCCAGCGCGGTCATTGCCATATCCACGTAACCCAGCGAAATCGGTGTACCCGCGCGCAGGCCGGTGAGCGCAGCGGCCTCTGCTGTTAACGGATGAGTGATTTGCGTGCCATCGATAATTTCCGGCAGCAGATGACGTCGATGTTCCAGTCCCAGCGCTGCGATGACGGTATCGTCATAACGCTGGGTGCGGAAATTACCAAAAGTGAAGCTGGCCTCAGAAGGATCGGTGGCACGTACGCCAGTGAGATTCAGGTAAAGCCAATCTTTGCAATGCAGCGCAACTTCACTCTTTTCCAGCAGCTGCGGAAAGTGCTGGTCCATATGCGCCATCTGTGAACCCTGCTGGCAGGTGTTCAGCCCGGTACCGGTCGCCTTGAATCGCTCGGCCGCAAGCGCGTGTTGGTTTAAAGCATCCACGGTGTGAGCTGCACGCGCATCCAGCCAAATCCAGGCATCCTCTACCGGCTGATTATTGGCGCCCACCAGCCAGGTGCCATCCCCTTGTGCGGTGACGGCCACGGCCACCACGCGGGAAGAGAGATTTTCCACACGCTCGCCCAGTTTCCGTATCGCGTCCACGGCATCTTGCCAGGTCTGCGACATGGATTGCTGCGCGGCACCACCTTCGCTGCGGTAATAGCGGTTACGCACGGAGGCGCACGCCAGCTGTGTGCCTTCCAGATCAAACGCCACCGCTTTCACCACGGAGGTGCCGGAATCCAGACCCAGAATGATATCGCTGTTACCCACGTACACCTCCGAAGGGAAGAAAAGTTGACCCATCACGTCGTGTTAATTCCTTGTGATGAATTTGCTAAATAATGTCTTACACCACTTCTCATGGAGATAACATATCCAATGTATTATTTTTCGATAAAACGAATAAATTTCACTTCAGTTAGCGAGTTTGATCACGAAAATGGCGGTAGTACACGACAATATGAAATGAGATATCACATGAATAAGGCTTGTATTGCGGGCTTTTATTAGCGATGAAGGCGTTAGGGTGTGAATTTAGCGATCCAGATCGCGCTCCTGAAAAATTCGTGAACCCCCTGTTGACAATTTAGTCACATCAGCACAATCCTCTTCACAAGAGTTATCACATTTATAACATTTAATGCGGCGATTATCGCAGCAGATAATAGTGAGAGGTCACGTTATGTCCGATGTCTCAATGCTGGCACAGCAGCTCTCCCGCAAGCGCATCCGCCGCTACAGCTTCATCGGTGTTGTGGTGGTTGCGGTGATTGCCGCCATGGCCATTGACACAAAAGTGGTGAAAATCGGTTCCGAGCAAGATGTGCAAGAGCAAGGTTTCTCGCCGGATAGCTACGGGAAGAAAACCTTCCCCGGTATTAAGCAGGATGTGGAAGCGCGTGCGGTGGATGCCAAAACCCTCGCCGATGCGCTGAAAGCCAATCAACAGGAAGCGGTACAGAAATACGGTGTGGGTTCGCCGCTCCCGGTGATCCCCGTCAAGCTGGAAGGCGTGGTGCAGCCCGGTCAAATGGGCATTTTCCCACTGAAAGTGGCCGGTTTACCGGAAGGAAATGTGATTCGCCTGCAAACGGGCCCGGCCATTACCGGCACCGATTTACGTGATGCCAGCGGAAAAATCCAGTTCGGCGATTTTACCAACCAGATTGAGTATCAAAACGCCGGTTCGGCGATCAATCGCGCCATGAAAGCCAAAGTACTGGATAAGTTGGATCGTGATGCGCTGCCCGGGAAAACCGTGCAGGTGGTCGGGGTGTTCCGTTTGCTCGCGCCGAATAACTGGATGGTGACGCCAGTCAGTCTGGAGGTGAAATGAAACCATTCAACGTTAACCCGGCGCTACTAAAAGGCGAAGTGATCCTTGAAGCGCGCAACATCAGCAAAATCTATGGATCGACCCATGCACTTAAAGGCGTGAATTTTGAGATCCGTCGCGGTGAAGTCACCACGTTGTTTGGTGAAAACGGCGCAGGTAAATCCACGCTAATGAAAATTTTGTCGGGCGTCATTACGCCAACATCCGGGGAAATTCTCTACAACGGCGAAGAGAAAGTGTTTCGCTCTGCCACTGAAGCACGCGATTGCGGCATCTCGATTATCCATCAGGAGCTGAATCTCGCTCCCAACATGAACGTGCGCGACAACATCTTTATGGGGCGCGAAATCATGAAGCCGGGTGGGGTGGACTACGCGGAAGAAGCCCGCATAACCGCCCATCTGATGGCGGCGCTGGAGGAGGAAATTGATCCGCTGACGCCGGTGGAAAACCTGCGTCTGGGCCAACAACAGATTGTCGAAATCGCCCGTGCATTGTCGGTGAATTCACAGATTCTGATCATGGATGAACCGACATCGGCGCTCAGTGCTGCGGAAGTCGCGGTGCTGTTCCAGGTGATCCGCGATCTCACCAGTCAGGGTGTAGCCATTGTATACATCTCACATCATCTCGAAGAGGCACTGGAGATCACCGATCGCGCCGTGGTGCTGCGTGATGGCGTGATGACCGCGTACGCGAAACGCGATGAGATCGATCTCGAGTGGATCGTGCGCAATATGGTGGGCGATCACTTTGACCTGGGTTCGCCGCCGCAAGGGTATGAGTTTGGTGACCAGGCGTTGACCGTGCAAGACCTAACGGTGAAAAGCAAAACCGGGATTCGGCTGGTGGATAACCTCTCACTGTCAGTGAAAGCCGGTGAAATTGTCTGCATCTATGGCCTGATGGGCGCGGGGCGCACCGAACTGCTGGAGTGTATCGCCGGGCGTATTCATCAAAGCCAGGGCCGCGTTCTGCTGCAGGATACCGATGTCAGCGGCTTAACCATTCAACAACGTATTCAAATCGGCCTTGCGTTGGTGCCCGAAGATCGGCAACGCGACGGTTTGGTGCAAACCATGTCAGTGGGCGAAAACCTGTCGCTCGCCAGTATCAACGAATTTGTGCGCGGTTTGGTGCTGTCACCGCGACGTGAAAAGCAGCTGGTGACGGACAGTATTCGCAACGTCACGGTGAAAACCGCTGGCGGCGAGGCGGCCATCGGATCGCTCTCCGGTGGCAATCAACAAAAAGTGGTGATCGGCAAAATGCTGGCCACCCGTCCCAAAGTGATTCTGCTGGATGAACCCAGCCGCGGCATTGATATCGGTGCCAAAGCGGAAGTGTTTCGTCTGCTGGCGGAAAACGCCAAAAAGGGGCTGGCGGTGGTGTATACCACCTCGGAAGTGGGCGAATGCCTGAGTATTGCGCATCGCATTGTGGTGATGAGCAAAGGGCGCATTAACGCCATTTTCGATTCCAGCGTGAGTAAAGAACGCATTATGGCCGCTTCAGGCGAGTCTCTGGTGGCATGACATGAAAAACGGAGCAAACGGTATGACAGACAGAACACACACGCTGGATTCGCCACCCGTCGCGAGTAAAAAGAAAACCGATAAAAGTCTCAATCTGGCGCGATTGCTGCTGGAAGGGCGCGCGTTTATTGCGTTGCTGGTGATTATTATCACCTTTTCCTTGCTCTCACCTAACTACTTCACCGGCGCCAACTTCCTGACCATGGCTTCGCATGTGGCGATTTTTGGCTTACCTGCCATTGGCATGTTGCTGGTGATCCTCAATGGCGGTATCGACTTATCCGTCGGTTCAACGCTGGGTCTGGCTGGCGTGATGGCCGGCTTTATGATGCAGGGGATTAACCTCGACGCGCTAGGTGTCGTGCTGTATCTGCCCGTATGGGCGGTGGCGATATTGACGCTGGTGATTGGCGCGCTGGTGGGATTGGCCAATGGCGTGTTGATCGCCTGGTTCCGCGTTCCGGCGTTTGTTGCCACGCTCGGCACCATGTATGTGGCACGCGGTATTGCCCTGCTGATCACTAACGGACTGACCTACAACAAACTCTCTGGCACTGAAGCGCTGGGTAACACCGGCTTTGACTGGTTGGGCTTTAATCGCATCTTCAACATCCCGGTCGGTGTGCTGGTGCTGGGTGTGGTAGCACTGGCCTGTGGTTTCCTGCTGAGTCGTTCGGCGTTTGGCCGCTGGCTCTATGCCTCGGGTGGTAATGAACGCGCCGCCGATCTCTCCGGCGTGCCGGTGAAACGCATCAAAATCAGCGTTTATGTGTTGTCGGGTATCTGTGCCGCGATGGCGGGGCTGGTGCTCTCTTCACAGCTCACTTCAGCCGGTCCAACGGCGGGCACCACTTATGAACTGACCGCGATTGCCGCGGTGGTGATTGGCGGTGCGGCCTTAACCGGTGGTCGCGGTAACGTGCGCGGCACGCTGCTGGGCGCTTTTGTAATCGGTTTTCTCTCTGATGGCTTAGTGATTATCGGCGTCTCTGCCTACTGGCAGACGGTGTTCACTGGCGCCGTGATTGTGCTGGCGGTATTGCGCAACACCCTGCAATACGGCAAACGCAGTCGCTAACTCACGCGCGCTGTCTGGCAGCGCGCGGTTATCCGTAAAACCTGTACCCTAAATAATAACGGAGCACCTATGTTCACAAAACGTTTGTTTATTGCTGCCGCAGCGATGGCGATCACCACCTTCGCTGCACCGACCTGGGCGGATAACGGGTTGATGACCATCATCGTCAACGATCCATCCAACCCTTACTGGCTGACAGAAGGTCAGGTCGCGCAAAAAGCCGCTGAAAAACTTGGCTACAGCGCAAAAGTCAGCGCGCACAAAGGTGATACCAACACCGAAAGCCAGCTGATTGATACGGCGATCACCAACAAATCAAAGGCGATTATTCTTGATCCGGCTAACGCCGATGGTTCTGTCGGTTCAGTGAAAAAAGCCATCGCGGCGAATATCCCGGTGTTTATCATTAACGCTGAGCTGAATCAGAGCGGATTGGCCAAAGCGCAGTTGGTTTCTAACAATGCGCAGGGCGCGGCGGTGGGCGCGATGGAGTGGGTGAAACAGGTAGGCGATACCGCCAACTATGTTGAATTAGTGGGCCCGCCATCCGATAACAACGCGGCAACGCGTGCCAATGGTTTTGATACCGTGTTGTCACAGTACCCGACGCTGAAGAAAGTGGGTCAGGAAGTCGCCAACTGGGACCGTACCCAGGGCTTCAACAAGATGCAGTCACTGCTGCAGGCTAATCCAAACATCAAAGGCGTGATCAGCGGCAACGATGAAATGGCGCTGGGGGCGATTGCCGCACTGAAAGAAGCCGGCAAGCTGAACCAAATCAAAGTCGGTGGTTTTGATGGCTCGCCGGATGCCGTTGATGCCGTAAAAGCCGGTACGCTGGCGTATACCGTGATGCAGCCCGTGGCGCAATTCGCGCAGAAAGCGGTAGAGCAGGCTGACAGCTTCCTGAAAACCGGTAAAACCGGCGCAGCATCGGAAAAACAGTTGTTTGACTGCATTTTGATCACCAAAGAGAACGCGGGCAATTTCGTATCACCGTTTGTGTTAAAGCAGTAATGCATGACGTGCGGCTTTCGGGCCGCATACTGCTCAGCGGACGCACTCCGGTGCGTCGCTGTAACCCTTCTCGTGAGTCCAAACACCACACCATTTGCAAAAGGCGCGTTTCCGCGTTGTAATCACCTGGAACCCGCATTTCTGCATCACTTTCTGGACGAAATATGGCGCACAACCCGCAGGACTCTTCTCTCAACGTCTTCATGGCCGAACCCTTACCCAGCGACAGTCGTCAGGCGCGGCAGTTGGCGCGACGCCAGTTGATCGCGGAAGCCGTGATGGCAGAAGGCGCTATTCGCATTGAAGATATTACCGACCGTTTCGGCATCAGTCTGATGACCGCGCACCGTGATATTGATGAGATGGTCGAACGCGGATTGCTGCATAAATCGCGTGGGGTGGTCTCCGCCACACCAACCAGCCTGGTCGAGTCCAGCGATATCTACCGCGCGACGCGTCAACTGGAAGAGAAGCAAGCCATCGCTGAGGTGGCGGCCACTTACCTGGAGCCAGGACAGGCGATCTTCCTCGATGATTCCACCACGGTATTGCAGATGGCGCGCTTGTTACACGCGCGCGCCCCGTTAACGGTGATCACCAACTCACTGACGCTGATGAATGAGTTGCGCAACGGGCGCGATATCACGCTGATGGGATTAGGCGGTCAGTTTTATCATTGGTGCAATGCGTTTATGGGCCGCATGACGCGAGAAGAAATTGCCAGTCTGCGCGCCGATGTGTTCTTCGTCAGTATGTCAGCGATCATTGATGACACGGTCTTTCATCAGTCAGCGGAAACCGTCGAAACCAAACGAGCGATGTTTGATGCTGCACAGAAACGTATTTTGATGATGGATAACACCAAATTTGAACGCCGGGCGCTGCATCGTTTTGCCCATCTCAGCGAGTTCGATGTGGTGATTGTCAACCAGGGTACGCCGGTGCCGATTCTGCGTCGTCTGCAGGATCTGGGAGTGAATGTCGTGGTTGCACCGATGAAGACCCACGCTGGATCGCGCGAAGAATCCTGATTCACCTGTAAACTTATTCTTTCAGATAACCTGAGGCACTCACTGTCGGCCGCGGCAGTGGTGCATCGGCCTGTTCAAATGCGTTTGACAATGCAATCTACCTACTAGTAGATTGATTACTCTACCGCCGTGAACGAAGACGGTGCAATTAATTGCCACGCGCTAATCATTCAGCTCGGGTAACTGCCTTGTCTTAATTTATGCCATGTTGAGCGAATCTATGAACAAGCCTTCTCTGACGACCGGCCAGACACTCACCCGTCTGGCCGCTATTGCAGTGGTACCATTGATAGTCATCGCGTTATTTCTCTGGGTTGGCGGCTGGTTAACACCGGATAAGTTGACCTCCGATAAGCTCATTACCGTGCTACAAAAATCAGGCGGGGAGCATCCCGGCTACCGACGCAATCATGCCAAAGGCGTCTGCATCAACGGCAGCTTTGTCGCTAACGGCAATGCCAGCGTGCTGTCGCGTGCCGGGCTGTTTGCACCGGGCGAAACCCCGGTGATCGGGCGCTTTGCTATTGCCGGTGGCAATCCAAACGCCCCGGATTATGCCGTGCCGGTGCGCAGCATGGCGTTAGCGTTTTACCAAAAAGATGGTCAGCAGTGGCGCACCGGGATGAATCCCATGCCGATGTTTCCGGTGAAGAGCTTGGAAGGGTTTTACGATCTGCAAAACGCCACGCTGCCGGATGCCAAAACTAGCAAGCCCGATCCCGCCAAGATTCAGGCCTTTGTAGAAAAACATCCCGAAATCAAACCGTTCTTCGGCTGGGCGCAGCAGTATGTTCCTTCCTCTAGCTGGGCCAGCGATCGCTACAATAGCCTTAACGCCTTCAACTTTATTGATTCGGCCGGCAAGAGCCATGTGGTGCGCTGGAGTATGGTGCCGCACAGCGAGTATCAGCCCATCAATGCCGCCGATAAGAATGACAGCGACTTCCTGCAGAACGATCTGCAACAGCGTCTTGCCAAAGGGCCGCTGCAGTGGGACCTGATCATCACTGTCGCAGACGCGCAGGATAAAAGCAGCGATGCTTCGATTGCCTGGCCAGCGGACCGGCAGACCATCAATGCAGGAACCCTGACTATCAACCAAACCACGCTGCAGCAGCAGGGCGCCTGTAACGATATCAATTACGATCCGCTGATTCTGCCCGAGGGCATCACCGCCTCGGATGATCCGATCCTCAATGCACGTTCATCGGCTTATGCCAAATCCTACAACGCCCGTACCCGTGAACAGGCAGGAGCACACTGATGAAACACACAGAGACTTTCCATCCGGCGTTGCGCGCGATTCACTGGCTGATGGCTGCCGCTATTATGACCATGCTGTTTATCGGCGTGGCCATGGTCGCCACCGTCTCGTCACTGCACAGCTTGCTCGTGGCGATCCATAAGCCGTTGGGCTTAATGATATTGCTGCTGGTGGTGGTGCGATTGTGGCTACGTTTTACCACCGCCAAACCGGCCTTGCCGGAGACGTTATCAAACGGGCAAAAAGCGCTGGCACACCTTTCGCATTGGGCGTTGTACGCAATGATGCTTGCGCAACCTCTTATCGGCTGGGCGATGCTGTCGGCGGCAGGCTATCCGATCAGTCTGGGAGGCAGTCTGGTGCTGCCCCCCATCACGCCAATCAGTAATGATCTGTATGCCTGGTTGCGTCCGCTGCATAGTTGGGTGGCTTTAGCCTTGTTCGTTACGGTGATGCTGCATCTTGCCGCCGCGTTGTTCCATGCGCTGATTCTGCGTGATGGCGTCTTCAGAAGTATGACCGGTCGCCGTAAGCGTCCTGAAGCGCCTTGACATCACCGCTGCAGGTCAGTAGGTTCAGTGCCAATTTACTGATTTGCAGCCATTTCATCTTTGCTGCCGGAGCCCTGCATGACCGTTGAACGTTCGCCTAAAGCCACTGAAATCATTAACCACACCCGAGCGCTGCTCACAGCTGGTGGTTATAAAAGTTTCAGCTATGCCGATTTGGCAGAACGCGTACAAATCCGTAAAGCCAGCATTCATCATCATTTTCCGGGCAAAGCCGATCTGGTGCTGGCGGTGGTCAATGATTATCGTGAGGAGGCGCGAGCCGGCATGGCCGCGACCAGTGAGCATTTCAGTGATGATCCGCTGGCTGAGCTGAACGGATATGTGAACTTCTGGGCAACCTGCATTAAGGAAAACAGCTCACCGTTCTGTATTTGCGTGATGCTGGCAGTGGAGCTGCCGACCTTACCGGAAGAGGTGGCGGCTCAAGTCACCGGACATTTCGCCGATCTGTCCGCGTGGCTGGCCGGTGTGCTGCAGAAGGGGGAAAAGCGCGGGGTGTTTATTCTGCGTGAAGGGGCGGAAATGGAGGCCAAATCGCTGATGGCGACGGTGCATGGTGCGATGATTGCCGCGCGCGCGTTTAATAACCCCGAACTGTTCTTACCCATGATTAAACCGGTGCTTAACAGTCTGGTTATTTCCGTTTAATGGCTTTGCGGCCATTTATCTTCGCGACTCTTTCATCAACAACAGAATCACTTTATCCACCAGATAAGGTGCCTGCTTATTTAATTCAGGATCGTTGCGTAATTGCGCAGCAATGTTCAACGCAAATTCGCGAACCTTCTGTTTATCCGCTTGCGTTGATTCACAATCTGAAGGACGGCTGTCAGGATATTGGTTAGGAAAATGAATCACACTCACAATGCCCCCTGAAATCGTTGCTAAGGTCAGCCGAATAAATATTAATCTACTAGTTGGTAGGCTGGCAGTCAAGGGAGGAATTTGCAGTAAAGCACAGCAGGTTTAAACCTCCGTGAGAGGCCGGGTAGGGGCGTTTCGCGCGCTTTCTCACCGCTTCGCCAGTACCGCCTGAAAATAGGAATTTTTACCTTTCGTCGTTTCACAAATCCTCTTAAATTAGCGCCGACGAGCAGTGCAAGTCGCCAACGATTTGGTGTCTTAACAACAATCAAATTAAAAACAATTGCATTCCATTTTTTAATGGTAATGAGGATTTCGATGCTTTTAAAACGCAGCTGCAGTATCGCCATTGTCGCTTTAGTCTGTTTATCAGTTACCGCCTGTGGTATGTCCCATCGTGGTCGTAATACGGCAATTGGTGCGGGTGTTGGTGCTGTGGGTGGCGCGGTATTAACCGGCGGCAGTACCTTTGGTACGCTGGGTGGTGCAGCCATCGGTGGCTTGATTGGTCATGAAGTGAGTCGTTGATTCATCCTGCTGATCTATTTCGTCGCGCACTCAATGCGCGACGAAATAATAACTTTTATACCTTCGTTTTATTCCCCGATTAAATTTTCTTTAACTGGCCAAATACCTGTTTGCCGTTATGGAAGGTTGCTATCACGGGTGCAACATGCGCCACCGCTTCAGCAGAACAACTCGCCGCCACTAACATCATCGTTGCGCTATCCTGCGCCTTCGGCCACTGTTGTTCACCCTGGTCATTCAGCGGCAGCACTTCATGGGTGGCGATACCCAAGGCGCGACTCAATGAGAACTCATCCGGGCCACGATACAACTGCGCATAGACGTTGGCTTTTTCCAGCATGCTGCCGCTGCCAAAAGGTTGCCAGTGGTCGGCAATGGTATCGGTGCCGGACCATACCGGTACGCCCGCCGCACGCAGTTGCGGCAATGGCATGATCACGCGCCCAATCGGCACGGTGGTGGCGATGCTGAACTGCTGCGCTTTGAGTTCCTCGATCATCGCATCCAGTTCATTCCCCGATAACGTGCCCAGCGCAAACGCATGGCTGATGGTGACTTTGCCTTTTAGCTGCGGATTCTCACGCACCGTTTTCAGCATATAGCGTATCGCGGCGACGCCGTGCGGCTCGGTTTCGTGCAGGTGGATATCCACCGGCGCAGCAAAATCGAGTGCGATGCTGAACATCGTATCCAGCGATTTCTCCATCGCACCATCAACGTTGGTCGGATCCAGGCCGCCGACAAAATTGGCGCCCATTTTCATCGCTTCACGCATCATGCCTTCGCCCCTGGACCGCAACAGTCCATGCTGCGGGAAGGCGACAATCTTCACGGTAAAGTCCTGACGGTGGTTAGCAATCGCCTGTTGCAAGTGCGCCAACCCGTCCAGTTTGCTAATCGGGTCGATATTGCAGTGGCTGCGCGCTTCGGTGCTGCCTTTCGATTGCAGCAGGCCAATCAGCTTCTCGGCACGCATTTCGGAGGTCGGCACGATCTCAGGAAGAATCTGCTCTTCCTGATGAATCATATCAATCACGCTTTTACGCGGCAGCGGGGCGCGCCAGCCATCACCATAGAAGGTTTTATCGAGATGGATGTGCATATCGCGCGTTGCAGGCAGCAAAATATGACCCGCCGCGTCCCAGGTGGGAAGAGTGCTGCTGAAACCCGCTGAGTGTATACCCGCAATATTCTCGCCGTTGACTTCAATATCGTACAACCCGGTGCGTGTCGCGGTGATCACGTCGTGATGACGTACAAAGGCTTCTTCCAGCCGCACATTGCGCAGCAGATAGTGGCTAACGTCAATCTGCATCAGGTTTTCAGGGGGACAGGCAGCGGCCGCAGCGGAACGGCTACTTAATCCGGCACCGAGCAGCGTACCTGCCGCCGTGAGTTTGATGCCAGCGGAAAGAAAGTCCCGGCGGTTGCCGGAAGTCATGAGGCTCATCGATTATGTTCTCCTTGTAGGGGAGATTCACCCTAGAGGAGCGATAAGCGCTGTGCTGTGATTTTTTCCACTGATAACTATGGAGAAAAGTAATGACGCATCGGACAGCATCGCTATCCGATGTTCTGTAGAAGGGTTAATGATTTTGCGGTTTGGGCATCGGCGGTGTGCCATGAGTATGGAACGTCTCAATGGTTTTCAGGCCCCACGCCTGGCCTTTCTTGCGTTCGCTTTCCGTCCAGACCACCGTCTGCCAGTCTGGCGCGAGTATCAGTCGGGCCCCGGAATTGGCCAGCTCGACGCGATTCCCCGCCGGTTCCCAGACATACAGGAAAAACGTGCCCTGGATGGCATGCTTGTGTGGGCCGGTTTCAATATGCACGCCATTTTCCAGGAAGATGTCGGCCGCGCGCAGTATGTCTTCTCGCGTATCGGTGGCGTAGGTCACATGGTGCAAACGTCCGTTGCCGCCACCGTGCTCTTCAGTACAGGCCAAATCATAGGTTTTATTATTGACGGTGAACCAGCAGCCACCAATCCGCCCATTATCCAGCTGAATCATCTCTGTGACGCGGGAGCCTAAGCAGGTTTCCATAAAGCGCTTGAATTCACTGACATCTGCAGCCAACAGATTGAGGTGATCCAGACGACGCGGACAGGCGCCACGCGCATGGTAACGCTGAGACAGGTTTTTCAGCGACGGGCGTTGGTCATCGGGTGCCTGATAACGGACCGTGTCGTAATAGATCTCAAAAATGTGGCCAAAAGGATCGGTAAAGCGAAATGCCTGTCCGTGACCCTGATCGTCGTTGACCCAACCAAGCACTTCATAGGGGCTGGCTTCAATCGCCGCAACACGCCGTTCCAGCGCAGCCTGTGAAGCGGCGCGATAGGCAATGTGCCCCACGCCAGTCGTGTGATGACGCGTAAGCTTCAGGCTGTGAAACTCATAATCATCCCAGGCGCGCAGCCAGGCGTGATCGTTGTCTTGCGCGGTGACCGTCAAGCCATAAACATTGACAAAGAAGTTGAGGCTCTCTTCAAACTTGTCGGTGTAAAGCTCCACGTGAGCCAGATGCGCAATATCGAAGCAGGGTTCAGAAAGTTGAGATGTCATGATGCCATTCCTATTTATTGAGGGTTTGTGACAGCGCCGGAAGGTCATCCAGTGCTGCGCCCTTTATTTTCAGAGACAGAGAAACATTGCGATGAAGCACAATGCTGATCGCAGCCAGTAACGCGGGTAGCGCGAGAATAAAGAAAATCGCCGACTGCGCCGGGAACGCACCCATCAGCAAGCCGCCAATCGAAGAACTGAGAATCGCACCGGTACGGCCTATGCCGTGCATCCAGCTCACGCCGGTGGCGCGCATTTCGGTAGGATAATAAGCAGGGGAATACACCTGTAGACCATTCTGTGCGCCATTAATACACATGCCGATAATGAAAATGAATACGCCCAGCGCCACCCCGGAAAACGTGAAGATGCCTTGTGCTAACAAGCAGAGCCAACCCAGCAGATAGACCACGCCAATCACTACTCTGGCGTTGCATTTATCCATCAATGCACCGACCAGAATACCGCCCAGCGGACCACCAAGCTGGAATAACCCCGCCAGAATCGCCGCTTGTTCGAGGGAAATACCGCCCGAGCGCATAATGGTCGGCAGCCAGCCGTTAAGCAGAGCAGCAATCTGCGCGCGAGGTGCCCGGCGCACCACCAAATTTAACGCGGATTCGGGCAGCAGATAACCTAATAAGGGCAACATAAGCAGCGGCAGTGCACCGCCGAAAATCAACACCGCATTCCAGTGATAGTGCGCCAGCAACGCGGCCGCGATAAAGCCCCCCAGACCGGATCCGATATTAAAGCCGCTGAACATCAGGGTAATCATCACGCCCTTACGACGCTCAGGCATATATTCTGCCAGCAGCGTGACGCAGTTGGGCATGACCGCGCCCAGCCCGAGCCCGGCAATGAATCGCATCATCGCCATTTGCAGCGGCGTGGTGGCGAAAGCGCAAATCAGACTGAAAGCGGAGAAGATCAGTACTGCCAGCAGGATGATTTTTTTACGGCCAAATCGATCGGATAAGGGACCCGCGATCAATGCGCCAATCGCCACGCCAAACATCGCCGCGCCAAGGATCGGCCCCATCGCGGCGCGAGAGATATGCCACTGCTCAATCAGCGCAGGCGCAATAAATCCCATCACGGCAGCATCGTAACCGTCGAACATAATGATGATCAGGCAGAGGAATAACACGCTCCACTGAAAGGCGGAAATGGGTCGCGAATCAATCCAGGCTTTGATGTCGACCAGCTTATTTGTATTCATACGTTCGCTCTCTCTTCGGGCACGCAAAGTCTATTGAATGACAAGTCATGATTAACTCATCCAGCTCCACGGTAAGCACCGTGTGGCAGGCTGTCTGTCAAAAAAGGCTTTTAGCGGTATGAGTTACGTTTATATTGTGAGCGAGTTGTCATAATCCACGGTGTCAGTACGGGTTTGTGGTGCCCGGTAGAAAAGCCCTATACGTAAACGGCGTGCAATCTTTGTATGAATTTCGTTTAGGTCGCTGTTGGATGAGCTTCGGCGCTGATGCACTCAATCAGCGCCAATGTAGCCGGGGAATGCAGCGCACCCGCGCGCAACGTGATGCCGATATCACGACGCGTATCGGGTAGGGTGAAGGACAGAGGTTGGAGCACACCTGACTTCAATTCGTACTCCAGCTGGTGCCATGACACTGCCGCCACCATATCGGAGTCCATTAATAAGCCGCGCACGATGGCGAGGTCACCGCTCTCAACCACCGGTTTGGGTACCGGAATATCCAGCGTCGCAAAGGCGTGTTCTAGCAGATGGCGGGCCGGACTGTTTTCTCGCGGCAAAATCCACTGTGTGTCGGCGAGATCGGCAGCGCTTAACGTTCGACCGGCTAACGGATGTTGTGGCCTGGCGAGCAGCACAAGTTCTTCGCTGAACAGCCGCCGATTATCGATATCAGTAACGTTGCTGTCATGACGCAAAGCCCCGACAATCAGATCAACGTCACCTGCACGGAGTTCGGTAATCAGCGTGCTAAAGGCACTTTCGTTGGTCACGACTTTGATCGCCGGATGTGCCGTCACCAGGCGGGTGATCGCGCGGGGCAATAACACACTGCGGCACAAAGGTAGTGCGCCAATATGAACGGTGCCCTGCAGAACACCTTGCTGGGCGGCAAGATCTTCCGGGATATGGCGAATTTCATTCAGGGCGCGGCTAATGTGTGGCGCCATTTCACGCGCGGCAGCTGTCGGCTGCATACCTCGCGGCGAGCGCTGGAACAGCACGATGTTGGCCCCTTTCTCCAGCACCTTTAGCGCGGCACTGACGGCGGGCTGGCTGATGCTCAGCGAACTGGCCACGCTTTGCGTATGCTGCAAATGAAACAGCCTTAAAAATATCTGCAGGCGCCTGACGTTGAATAACCAAATCGGTTCGGCGT
>NZ_DAMDQC010000011.1:0-52436 GCF_032082325.1 Pantoea sp. CTOTU50773
AACTGCCAGGCATCAAATAAGTGAAGAAACCCTGAACGAAAGTTCAGGGTTTTTTACGTCTGCAGATCGGCGAAATCAATGCTAACAGCCACGAAGATCGCCAAAATACCGCTAAATGCGCTGCGAAAAAAGATTGAAGTGCTCCGTAAAATCCCCCATTTTTCCTCTCAAACACTGTCATTACACCTCATCTATATGCAAAAAACGCATAGAACACCGCGTTGGTCGCGCAAAGATGTAGCATAAATAGGCGGATCAGACCTCCAAATCCCGCTTTAAACTGAAACATTTTCATAATCCGCATGAAGACTCGACATTCAGCGGATGCCAGGCTAACCTCGGGCATCTGGATGTCTAAACGTTTATACGGTTATCAGTAAGAGGTCAGTTAGCTATGCCAATCAGAATCCCCGACGAATTACCGGCAGTGAATTTTTTGCGTAATGAGAACGTGTTTGTCATGGCCTCATCGCGCGCCAGTGTTCAGGAGATTCGCCCGCTAAAAGTACTGATCCTCAACCTGATGCCAAAAAAGATCGAAACGGAAAATCAGTTCTTACGCTTACTCTCCAACTCGCCACTGCAGATCGACATACAGCTACTGCGCATCGACAGCCGTGAGTCACGCAATACGCCGAGCGAGCATCTCAATAACTTTTACTGCAACTTCGAAGATATTGAGCACGATAATTTCGATGGTCTGATCGTTACGGGTGCCCCGCTGGGATTGGTGGATTTCAATGACGTGGCATACTGGCCGCAGATTCAGCGTGTGCTGCACTGGGCGAAAGAACACGTCACATCCACGCTGTTTGTCTGTTGGGCGGTACAAGCCGCGCTGAACATTCTGTACGGCATTCCAAAGCAAACGCGTCAGAACAAACTTTCAGGCGTGTATGAACATCAAATCCTGCATCCGCATGCTTTGTTAACCCGTGGATTTGACGACAATTTCCTCGCGCCGCATTCGCGTTATGCTGATTTCCCGAGCCAGTTAATTCGCGACTATACCGATCTCGAGTTGTTTGCCGAATCTGACGCCACCGGGGCTTACCTGATGGCGAGCAAAGACAAGCGCCTGGCGTTTGTAACTGGCCATCCTGAATACGATGCGCTGACGTTATCCGGTGAATACCATCGTGATTATGATGCCGGGCTGCATCCGGAAGTACCATTTAACTACTTCCCACAAGACAATCCTGAACTGCCACCGCGTGCCACCTGGCGCAGCCACGGTAATCTGTTGTTCTCAAACTGGCTAAACTATTACGTTTACCAGATTACACCGTTCGATCTGCGTCATATGAACCCCACACTCGACTAAAGCAAAGCTCGCTTTTCTCGTTAAATGTGCCGTGACAGCCTCGTGCTGTCGCGGCATTTTTTTTGCCTTGCGCAAGCTTGTGGAATCCATTGCCTTTAATTTGAGAGTTTAAATTACATATTTATCAGTATAATAAGGCAGTTTAAATATAAAAATGGAAATAGTTTTTGAAAATAAGATAAAAATCATTATGCTCTGATCTTGCCGGTTAAAAATCACACTACACCCGGATCCCCGTAAATGGGGACGGATCATAACAGGAGCAGCCCGCATGACAGATTCGGTTATCCACAATACGCTGACCTTCACTCAGCCCCTTACCTACGCGGAAAAGCAGCTGCTCACCCCGCAAGCCATCGACTTCCTGCACACACTGGTCGTGCGTTTTGCACCGGAACGTGAGCGCCTGTTAAAAGCACGTCAGCAGCGCCAGCATCGTTACGATCAGGGTGCCTTACCTGACTTTGATTCGGAAACCACTTCCATTCGTGAACGTGACTGGCAGGTTCGCCCGATTCCCCAATTGCTGCGCGATCGTCGCGTCGAGATCACCGGCCCGCCGGATCGCAAAATGGTGATCAACGCGCTGAATGCGAACGTCAACGTCTTCATGGCCGATTTCGAGGATTCGCTGGCACCCACCTGGCAGAAATTGATGGATGGCCAGCTGACACTGCGTGATGCGGTCAACGGCACGCTGAACTTCACCAGTGAAGCGGGCAAGATCTACCAGCTGAAATCCGATCCTGCTCTGCTGATGTGTCGTGTACGTGGGCTGCATCTGAATGAAAAACACGTTGAGTGGCGCGATCGGGCCATTCCCGGCGGGCTGTTTGATTTTGCGCTCTACCTGTTCCACAACGTTGAGGCACTGCTGGAAAAGGGGCATGGCCCCTGGTTTTATCTGCCAAAAACCGAGCATGCATCTGAAGTGGCGTGGTGGCGTGAGATCTTCCGCTTTAGCGAGGATCGCTTTGATCTGCCGCGCGGCACCATCAAAGCCACGGTATTGATCGAAACGCTGCCAGCGGTATTCCAGATGGATGAGATCTTGTGGGAGCTGCGCGATCACGTGGTGGGCCTGAACTGTGGTCGCTGGGATTACATCTTCAGCTACATCAAAACCCTGGCACAGCACGGCGATCGCATTCTGCCGGACCGCCAGCAAATCAGTATGGATCAGCCCTTCCTCGATGCCTATTCACGGTTGCTGATCAAAACCTGCCACCGCCGCGGCGCACTGGCGATGGGCGGCATGTCCGCGCTGATTCCGAGCAAAGATGCCGAGCGTAATGCGTGGGTGATGCAGAAAGTACAAGAAGACAAAGCGCGTGAAGCCGGTAACGGCCATGACGGCACCTGGGTCGCGCATCCGGGACTGGCCGATATCGCCATGGCTGAATTCGACCGTCAGCTCGGCAATCAGCCTAATCAGCTGCAGGTCAGTCGCGATCAGGATGCACCCATCACCGCCGAACGTCTGCTGCGGCCATGTCGGGGTCTGCGCACTGAAGTGGGTATGCGCGCCAACATTCGCGTGGCGTTGCAGTACCTTGAGGCGTGGATTGGGGGTAACGGCTGCGTGCCGATTGATGGGTTGATGGAGGATGCCGCCACGGCAGAAATTGCCCGCACCTCCATCTGGCAGTGGATTCATCACAAGCAGATCCTCAGCGATGGCCAACTGGTGACCGCCGAACTGTTTGAGCGGCTACTCGATGAAGAGATGCTGGCCCTGCAACAAACGCTGGGCGAGGAGCGCTTCCGTAGCGGACGCTTTGCCGATGCCGCCGCGCTGATGGCGCAAATCACCACGGATAACGAACTGGTTTCTTTCCTTACTCTGCCGGGCTACCGCCTGCTGCCATGAACCTGGAGATAACGCTATGAATCGTCACCAACAGATCAAACAACTGGAATCGAGCTGGAACGACGCGCGCTGGCAGGGCATTACCCGCCCCTATAGCGCGGAAGATGTTATCAACCTGCGTGGCTCAGTGAATCCGGCCTGCACGCTGGCAGAGCGCGGGGCGAATAAACTGTGGTCGTTGCTCAATGGTGAGTCCACCAAAGGGTATATCAACAGCCTCGGCGCCTTAACCGGCGGGCAGGCAATACAGCAAGCCAAAGCCGGAATAGAGGCGATCTATCTCTCCGGCTGGCAGGTGGCTGCGGATGCGAATATGGCCGGGCAGATGTATCCCGATCAGTCGCTCTATCCGGCGAACTCGGTGCCGAATGTGGTCGAGCGTATCAATCAGAGCTTCCAGCGCGCCGACCAGATTCAGTGGGCGAATGGTCTGTCGCCAGAAGATGAAGGCTTTATTGACTACTTCCTGCCGATTGTGGCGGATGCAGAAGCGGGGTTTGGTGGCGTGCTCAATGCCTTCGAGCTGATGAAATCGATGATTCAGGCAGGTGCCGGTGCAGTGCACTTTGAAGATCAGCTGGCCTCGGTGAAGAAGTGTGGCCATATGGGTGGCAAAGTGTTAGTGCCCACTCAGGAAGCGATTCAGAAACTAGTGGCTGCGCGGCTGGCAGCTGATGTCATGGGTGTGCCGACGATATTGCTGGCACGCACCGATGCGGATGCCGCTGACTTGATTACCTCCGACTGTGACGAGCGCGATGCGCCGTTTATCACCGGGCAACGTACCGCTGAAGGGTTCTTCCGTACTCGCGCCGGTATTGAGCAGGCGATCAGCCGTGGCTTGTCGTATGCGCCGTACGCAGATGTATTGTGGTGCGAAACCTCGACGCCGGATCTCGAACTGGCGCAACGTTTTGCCGACGCGATTCACGCGCAGTATCCGGACAAGTTGCTGGCCTACAACTGCTCGCCGTCATTCAACTGGAAGAAGAATCTCGACGATCGCACCATCGCCCGTTTCCAGCAGGCATTAAGCGATATGGGCTATCGCTTCCAGTTCATTACGCTGGCCGGCATTCATAGCATGTGGTTCAACATGTTCGATCTGGCACACGCGTATGCGCAGGGTGAAGGGATGCGCCATTACGTTGAGAAAGTGCAGCAGCCGGAATTTGCCGCGCGCGAAAAAGGCTACACCTTCTCCTCGCATCAGCAGGAAGTGGGCACCGGCTATTTTGATCGCATCACCAACGTGATTCAGGGCGGCCAGTCTTCCGTGACCGCACTGACCGGTTCGACAGAAGCTGCGCAGTTCTGATCAGTCTGCATGCGTACCCTACGAAAATTGCACGACCCATTCGTAGGGTCGCCATTGATGCCGACTAAAACCGCATCGCGGACTTTCATCACGCCTGGCCCATGGATGGGCTCCCTTTGCCGGAGCGTTGCCGATGACACCGAGAGAATCTCTGATCGCCCACACCATTCTGCAAGGTTTCGACGCGCAGTATGGCCGCTTTCTGGATATCACCGCAGGCGCCCAGCAGCGCTTCGAGCAGGCCGACTGGCATGCCGTGCAGCAGGCAATGAAAGCGCGTATCCATCTTTACGATCACCATGTTGGATTGGTGACCAACCAACTGCGCATCCTCAATGATGTGTCAAACTGGGATGAAGCGTTCTGGCTGCGGGTAAAAAGCCACTATGAGACGCTGCTACCCGGTTATCCGCGCCATGAAATTGCCGAAAGCTTCTTTAATTCCGTCTATTGTCGCTTGCAGGGGCACAGCCATCTCGATCCCAATCGGCTGTTTATCTTCCCGTCGCAGCCCTATGTCGCCGCGCCGATGGCACAA
Source organism: Pantoea sp. CTOTU50773 (assembly GCF_032082325.1). NCBI lineage: Bacteria > Pseudomonadati > Pseudomonadota > Gammaproteobacteria > Enterobacterales > Erwiniaceae > Pantoea > Pantoea sp. CTOTU50773. The sequence goes on from NZ_DAMDQC010000011.1 coordinate 5,051, forward strand.
CGTCCATTGTCGCGGCTGTACCGTCCACAAGGCAGCTGGCATGAAGTATTAAGGCAGGTTCTGAACGATATTCCTTTGCGCTTGCCCTGGCAGGATATCACCCGCGATATCGGCTGGATCGTCCGCCACTTGCATGAACAGTTCAGCCCCGCTCAACTGGCCACCGCCACGCTGGATGTCGCCGGTGAACTGTTCTACCGCAATAAAACCGCCTGGATCGTGGCGCGATTGCAGTTGAGTGATGGCATGGTGCCTTGCTTGCTGCCCATCCAGCGCGATGAGGCGGGACGCTTGTGGATCGATACCTGCTTAACCGACAGCGACGACGCCAGCATCGTCTTTGGCTTCGCACGCGCCTATTTTATGGTGTATGCACCGGTGCCCGCAGCGTTGGTTGCCTGGCTGCAACCGATTCTGCCGGGTAAAACCCTCGCCGAACGCTACATGGCCATCGGCTGCCAGAAACACGGCAAAACCGAATGCTACCGCGAATACCTGCATTATCTGTCACACAGCGACGAAGAGTTCACCGTCGCGCCCGGCATCCGCGGCATGGTGATGCTGGTGTTTACGCTGCCCGGATTTGATCGCGTATTTAAGGTGATTAAAGATCGCTTCGCGCCGCAGAAAGAGGTCACTGATGCGCAGGTGCGTGACTGCTATCGCATGGTTAAAGAGCACGACCGTGTGGGACGCATGGCCGATACACAAGAGTTTGAGTACTTCGCGATACCGCGCGCACGTATCCCGGCAGCGCTGATGGAGGAATTTCAACGCGACATTCCGGAGAAGATGGAACTGCGTGAAGATGTGCTGATTATCCGTCATCTGTGGCTGGAGCGTCGTATGGAGCCACTAAATTTGTGGCTGGCGCAGGCCACACCAGAACAGCGTCAGCACGCGATTGGCGAATATGGCGATGCGATTTGCCAGTTGGCGGCAGCGAACATTTTCCCCGGCGACATGCTATTTAAAAACTTCGGCATGACGCGTCACGGTCGCGTGGTGTTTTACGACTACGATGAAATTCGGCCTATGACCGAACTGCAGTTCCGCGATGTGCCGCCAGCACGTTACGAAGAGGATGAGCTGCAAGCCGAGCCGTGGTACAGCGTTGGGCCGGATGATGTGTTCCCCGAAACCTTCCGCTATGCGCTGTGCAGCGAGCCGGGCACCGGTAAGTTATTGCTCGCGCTGCACCCGCAGCTGTTTGATCCGGGTTGGTGGCGCGCGCTGCAAACGCGCATCCGGGAAGGGCATATCGAAGAAGTGATCGCCTGGCGCGCCGGACAGCGTTTCAGCGCGCGCTATGCATCAGTGGCCGCTTAGCGGCCAGAATAGGTCTGCGTGACCAGCCTGGCGGCACGGATCACCAGCGCGCCCAGTTCGGTCACACGGTCGTCGGTCATGCGTGCTATCGGGCCGGAAATCGAGATGGCGGCAAAAGGCTCGCCGTGCTCATCATAGATGGGTGCCGCCACGCAGCGCAGGCCCAGCGCGTGCTCTTCATCATCATGTGAGAAGCCCATCTTGCGAATCAGCGCCAGATTCTCTTTCAGGCTGTGCGGAGACATCAAAGTTTTCGGTGTGTAGTGGTGCAATCCTTTCTGATGCAACAGCGCGGTCACCTGCTCATCGCTGAGATGGGCGAGAAATGCTTTGCCTGCGCCAGACGCGTGCATCGGTAGCTTACCGCCAATCGGTGCCGACATACGCATCAGCTGCGTACACTGCACCTGGTCGATAATCACTGCCTGATAGTCGCTGAGATCCAGCACCGCCAGATTCACTGTCTCTCCGGCATCTTCCATCAGTTTACGCAGGATGGGATGCACAATCGCCAGCAGATTGCGGCTCTGAAGAAAACTGCTGCCGACCACAAAGGCATGTGAGCCGATGGTCCAGAAGCCCAGATCACCAACCTGATGCACAAATCCCTGCTGCTGCATGGTGGTCAGCAAGCGGTGCGTGGTGGAGTTAGGTAATCCGGCCTGTTGTGCCAGCTCGGTCAGGGCAACGCTGCCGTGAGATTCGGCGATCAGTTCAAGTAAACGCAAACCGCGCGTCAGGGATTGAACTTGTCCACCTGCCGGGGCGCTGGTGGCTGCTGCGGCACGTGGTTTTTTTCCACGTTTCGCCGGTACTGGGGTTGCCATAACGTCTCCACAATCGCATCAATGCTGGAAACCATTTTCGTTTTTGGGCGTATGAATGCAAACGCTGCTTTACTGGTCGGATCTGTAATGCTTTCAGGCTGAAAATGTCTCATCTGTCGTGACTTTTGCTCACCGGAAAGTTATGCCAGTATGTTTGGCTGGCATATTAGCCAACGCAATGACGTGGACGGGGCGAGAGTGAGCAATAAAACAGAAATGCTGCATCAGCAACTGGCACAGCGGATTATGATTTTGGACGGTGGCATGGGCACCATGATTCAGAGTTATAAACTCAGCGAAGCCGATTTTCGTGGCAGCCGTTTTGCCGACTGGCCCTCCGATTTGAAAGGCAATAACGACCTGTTAGTGCTCACCAAACCGGACGTTATTCGCGAAATTCATGATGCTTATCTTGCCGCTGGCGCAGATATTCTGGAAACCAACACCTTCAACTCCACCACCATTGCGATGGCAGATTACGCGATGGAAGCTTTGTCAGCGGAGATTAACTTTGAAGCGGCAAAACTGGCGCGCGCCAGTGCGGATGCATGGACGGTAAAAACACCTGACCAACCGCGCTATGTTGCGGGCGTGCTCGGCCCCACCAACCGCACCTGCTCCATCTCGCCGGATGTGAATGATCCTGCCTTCCGAAACGTCACCTTCAATCAGCTGGTGGAAGCCTACCGCGAATCAACGCATGCGCTGATTGAGGGTGGCTCAGACCTGATCATGATTGAGACGGTGTTCGATACCCTGAATGCCAAGGCGGCGATTTACGCGGTGCAGGTCGAGATGGAAGCGATGGGCGTGAAGCTGCCGGTGATGATCTCCGGTACCATTACCGATGCCTCGGGTCGCACACTCTCCGGCCAGACCACAGAAGGTTTCTACAACTCACTGCGTCACGCCGAGCCGCTGTCGTTTGGCCTGAACTGTGCGCTCGGTCCAGACGAGCTACGCCAGTACGTGCAGGAGCTATCCCGCATTGCGGAAGGCTATGTCACTGCTCACCCTAACGCCGGTTTGCCGAATGCGTTTGGTGAATACGATTTAGATGCGGCAACCATGGCTGAACAGATCGGCGAATGGGCGCGAGCCGGTTTCCTGAATATCATCGGCGGCTGCTGCGGTACCACGCCGGAACATATCGCGGCGATGGCGGCGGCGGTTGAGGGTGTTGCCCCCCGCCAGCTGCCTGAAATCCCTGTTGCCTGCCGTCTGTCCGGTCTGGAACCCCTGAATATTCACGCTGATTCGCTGTTTGTGAACGTCGGTGAACGCACCAACGTCACGGGTTCGGCCAAATTTAAGCGTCTGATTAAAGAAGAGAAGTACAACGAAGCGTTGGATGTGGCCCGTCAGCAGGTGGAAAGCGGCGCGCAAATTATCGATATCAACATGGACGAAGGCATGCTGGATGCGGAAGCTGCGATGGTGCGCTTCCTCAACCTGATTGCCGGTGAACCCGATATCGCGCGCGTACCGATCATGATCGACTCCTCCAAGTGGGAGGTGATCGAGAAAGGGCTGCAGTGCATTCAGGGCAAAGGCATCGTTAACTCAATTTCGATGAAAGAGGGCGTTGAGCCGTTTATCGAACACGCGCGTAAAGTGCGACGCTACGGTGCCGCCATGGTGGTGATGGCGTTTGATGAAGTCGGCCAGGCGGATACCCGCGCACGTAAAATCGAAATCTGTCGTCGCGCCTACAAGATTCTGACGGAAGAGGTCGGTTTCCCGCCAGAAGACATCATTTTCGACCCAAACATCTTCGCAGTCGCCACCGGTATTGAAGAGCATAACAACTATGCGATGGACTTTATCGGCGCCTGTGAAGACATCAAGCGCGAGCTGCCGCATGCGATGATCTCCGGCGGCGTGTCTAACGTGTCGTTCTCGTTCCGTGGTAACGATCCAGTGCGCGAGGCGATTCACGCGGTGTTCCTCTATTACGCGATTCGCAATGGGATGGATATGGGCATCGTCAACGCCGGTCAGCTGGCGATCTATGACGACTTGCCCGCAGAACTGCGTGATGCGGTGGAAGACGTGGTGCTGAACCGTCGTGACGATGGCACTGAGCGTTTGCTGGAGCTGGCGGAGAAATATCGCGGTAGCAAGAGCGACGGTGAGCAGGAGAAGCAGCAGGCCGAATGGCGCAGTTGGGACGTGGTCAAGCGTCTGGAATACTCGCTGGTAAAAGGCATCACTGAATTTATTGAGCTGGACACCGAGGAGGCGCGTCAGGCTGCCGCAAGGCCCATTGAAGTGATTGAAGGGCCGCTGATGTCCGGCATGAACGTGGTCGGCGATTTGTTCGGCGAGGGCAAAATGTTCCTGCCGCAGGTAGTGAAATCGGCGCGCGTGATGAAGCAAGCGGTGGCCTATCTCGAACCTTACATTGAAGCCAGCAAAGAAGTCGGGCGCAGCAACGGTAAAATCGTGCTGGCGACGGTGAAGGGCGATGTGCATGACATCGGTAAAAACATTGTCGGCGTGGTGCTGCAGTGTAATAACTACGAAATTATCGATCTTGGCGTGATGGTGCCAAGTGACAAAATCTTGAAAACCGCCATTGCTGAAAATGCCGATATCATTGGGCTTTCCGGGCTGATTACGCCTTCGCTGGATGAGATGGTCAACGTGGCGAAAGAGATGGAGCGCCAGGGCTTCACCATCCCGTTACTGATTGGCGGTGCGACCACGTCGAAAGCGCATACGGCAGTGAAGATCGAGCAGAACTACAGTGGTCCAACGGTGTATGTGCAAAACGCCTCACGCACCGTGGGTGTTGTCTCTTCACTGCTCTCAGAAAGCCTTAAAGAGGAGTTTATGGCCCGCACGCGCAAAGAGTACGACACGGTGCGCATTCAGCACGCACGTAAGAAGCCACGCACGCCGCCGGTCAGCCTGCAAACCGCACGCGACAACGATTACGCCATCGACTGGGAAAGCTATACGCCGCCGGTCGCGCATCGCCTTGGGGTCAGCGCGGTTGAAGCCAGCATCGACACCCTCCGTAATTACATCGACTGGACGCCGTTCTTTATGACCTGGTCGCTGGCGGGGAAATACCCGCGCATTCTCGAAGATGAAGTGGTGGGTGAAGAGGCTAAACGCCTGTTTGCCGATGCCAACGCCATGTTGGACAGGCTCAGTGAAACCGGCACCCTCAATCCGCGTGGCGTAGTCGGTATTTTCCCGGCAAACCGCGTCGGAGACGATATTGAAGTCTACCGTGATGAAAACCGCGATCAGGTGATAGGTGTGAGCCATCACTTACGTCAGCAGACCGAGAAAACCGACTTCGCCAACTACTGCTTAGCTGACTTTGTCGCACCGAAATCCAGCGGTAAAGCCGATTATCTCGGCGCGTTTGCTGTCACCGGTGGACTGGAAGAGGATGCGCTGGCCGAAGCCTATGAGCAGCAGCATGATGATTACAACAAGATCATGGTCAAGGCGCTGGCAGATCGTCTGGCAGAAGCTTTTGCCGAATATCTGCATGAGCGGGTACGTAAGGTGATTTGGGGCTTTGCCGCTCATGAGAACCTGAGTAACGAAGAGTTGATTCGCGAAAATTATCAGGGCATTCGTCCTGCTCCGGGCTATCCGGCCTGTCCGGAACACACGGAGAAAGCGCAAATCTGGCAGTTGCTGGATGTGGAGACGCACACTGGCATGAAGCTCACGGAGTCCTTTGCTATGTGGCCGGGTGCGGCAGTATCCGGCTGGTATTTCAGCCATCCGGACAGCAAATACTTCGCTGTGGCGCAGATTCAGCGCGATCAGGTGGAAGATTACGCGGCGCGTAAAGGAATGAGTGTCAGCGAGGTTGAGCGCTGGCTGGCACCGAATCTGGGTTATGACGCGGATTGATGGGCTGATGGCGTAAAAGGATACGCAGAGCATTCAGTCGGGGCCCAACCAGGCAAGGCCCCGAAACCTCCAGGTATGCGCCTGGAGGTCAACGCCGTTTCAACCTTCCACACTTGTCGTTAATTAAACCGCGCATCACGATCTGAGGTCATGTCATACAGCTGATATTTACGCCCCAGCATCTGTCCGCCATCACGCGTTAGCGGCACCCAATTCACCTGCGCACGGCCACGGGTTGGCGTCACGGTAAACAGATCCATTGGAATCGAGATATAGAAGCCTTTGGTGAAGTCGCCTTCGCCATAGGCTTCGGCGGACACGTTGGTTTTGGTGGCGTAGAAGCCGACCATCACACCGCTGTCGAAGCGCTTCGACACATCGACCGTCACACCTTTATCTTTCGCCAGATATTCACCGACGCTGGCTTTCACCAGCACGTCCTGCATGAACCATGGGCGCCAGTACGCGGTGAAGTGTCCGGTTGGCGCTTTGTAGTCGGTGAACTGCATCATGTTGTCCCAGTCACGTTGTTTCACGTAGTTGGCATCAACACCAAAAGCCCAGTTGCTGTCTATCGGACGATACAACACTTCACCACCCACGCCGCCGTACATGGTTTCGAGATAACCGCCGTACACCTGGCCATAGAAGCCATTGCCGAGATACCCCATGTAGTTGGCTTGCAGGTCATTAACGTAGACATTGTTCTCGACGTAGTCGCGAATATGGGTACGCACGCGCGGCAGGGTGGAGTCAGCCGGTGCGCCGTTGTAGTTAAATTTGTCGTAATTATTGGCGAGGTTACCAAACAGGCTGCCGCTAACCAGCAGGTGATCGGTCAGTGCGTAATCAACGCTGCCCATCACGCCCAGTTGGTACATGTAGAAGCTCTCAGGCCCACCAACCGACTGATTGAGCACCGGTGCCAGATTGTAGTGAAGGCGATCTTTGCGGATAAAGAAGCCTTGTTCAGTCTCGCCAGGATCGACCGGATTCTCACGCGTCTGCTGCAGCGGCTGCTCATGACCCAGCGGGTAACCGCTCAGCGCATTGTGCAGACTGGCGACATCAGTGCGGGTGGTCACCTGCGGCATATTGAGACGCGACTCGGTGACATCTATGGTATCAATGCCGGCCGGCAGGTTGTTCATGATGATGCGATTGGCACGATCGACGCCTTCGCGCGTATCGCGGTATTTCGTCTGTTCGCCAGAGACATACAGCGTACTGCCTTTGGTCTGGATGCGCGGACCGCTTAATCCGGCGTTGTACTTCAGATCGGTCAGCTGGTTGGCTACCACCGTCGGTTGCAACAGATCACCCTGCGGCTGCGGGTTATAAGCCGGTTTGGCACTATCAATGTGCGACTGGCGCAAATCGTTGAAGTTAGTGCGCACGGTCACGCCAAACATATAGGTGTTGCCACGCTCATAGCTGGCGTTGATATCGGCCCAATCGGTCAGGCGATAAATCGCTCCCACGTTGACCTTGCTGCGCTGTTCCAGACGTCCGGCAAAGTCATCCTGATAGTCATTGCCTTCATATTCCAGCTTCAGACGTAGCGGCTGCCAGGGGGTTTGATACTCCACGCCGCCAAACAGTGCTGCCGGGCCGTGGAACATCTGGGAACCATTGATAGAACCCGCCGAGCCACCGCCGGTACGGCTACAGAAGCTATCGCTGTAGGAGCAGAACGGGTTTTTGATACTGCCGCTGTTACCGAGGTAGCCCCAGCCGATGCCCATGGTGAAATCAAACGGTCCCCAGGCTTTGGTTGCCACCAGATATTCACTGTCAAACAGGCCGGTACCGCCCAAATCACGCGATCCGACTGCCACTTCAGGCAGCCAGTAGCTCTCCTGCCACAGACGCAGCTTCACATCGAAGGCTTTGTCTTTATAACTTTGGTCGCCACTGAAGCCTTCTACTGCGCTATAGCGGCGCGTACGCACGTCAGTGTAACGCACGGTGGTTTCCAGCCATGGGAACAGCTGCAGCGAAGCAGAGTAGTAGCGATATTGATCGTTATCGCGGAAGTTCAGGCTGAATTCGCCCTCTTTCGCCATGCGTGCCGTGGGGGTCTGCATCAAACCCACGCCGCCGAAATCCGATTGTGATGGCCCGATGGGTTCCGGCCAGGTTTCCGCGTGCACCTGGCATGCCGCAGAGACAGAAGCAGCCAACAGGCTGAGAAGTAATTGTTTTTTCATCAGTCTGGAATCCGGTGTGTCAGAACAGAAAGCATGCGCGCATTCAAATCAGCTTTTCCCCACGGCAGGCTCCACGAGGTAAAGCCCAGCCAGATGATGCTGCCGGGTGCCACTTCCACGTGACGTTGATTCCAGTAGGCGACCGGCACCTGCTGCATCTGGCCCGAAGGCGAGATCACCGTGGCGAAACTGCGCTCGGCTCCTGACAGGCGATCGTGGGTATCAAGGTAATCACGCACGGTGCGACCAGGTTGCCAGCTTGCTTTGCCGGGATGTTCCAGCGCGCCGAGAATCAGCACCTGGTCAGGCTGAGGCAGCGTGTAGAGGTCGTAGCTGCCCTGTAGCGTGCGATTGGCTTCTGGACGCAGGCGCACCCAATCAGGATCGAGTTCAGTGAACTGGCGTCCGGTGACCTGTATCGTGCTGAGCTGGTGGATCACTGCGCCAATGGTCGCTGCCAGCGCATCGCCGCTTTCGGCCTGCCAGGTGCGTAAATCAGCCAGCAGCTGTTGCTGTTGTTGCTGTGCCACCGCCGTTGCGCCACGTTCAGCGATCACCGTACCGGGCCACCAGGTGTGCAGTGCCGGGTTGGTGACCAGCTGCGCCAGATTCTGTGCATGATCGATCTGCAGGCTGTGTTGGCTGTGCTGGTCATGCACCGTTACCTGGCTATCTGCCTGCGCATAACCGGCCGTCAGCAGCGCGATGGCCGTTAACAGAGGGGAGATTATTTTCATGATTTTGCCGGCTTCAGAATAGTGGTTTCAACTGGGAAGGCATCTGCGGCGAGCATTTGATTTGCCTGCAAAACGCTGCCATCACGGTTATCGATCCAGAAGGTGTTTTGCCATTCTGCGCCGACATCATCCATTCGCACGGTCTCGATCCAGATACGGCAGGGCACGCGCTCACCGGCGATGTTCAGCACGGTGTCATCGCCGCGCTGAAAGGTGGAAGTGGCGGTGGCAGCGCGTACTTTCTCTTTCTCGCGCCACTGCACCACGCGGGTCCAGCTGACATTGTTTTGCAGATGCAGCGCATCGGCGAGCGGATCCTGCGCCAGATTGCTGACCTCATCAAGGTTGCTGGCCAGCCCCAGTGTTTTGACGAGCCTGCCATGCTGCATCACCAGCATCGCTTTATCCTGGGTGATCCATTTCAGCTGGCCGTTTTCGTCATACCCAAGTACCACGAAGATACGCGGTCCTTCATTGATGCGCGCATACAGGCTGGCGTAAGGGAGACTGGCAACCTGCTCATCGGTGACGGTGACATCATCCGGACCTTTCACGGCCAGCATCACGGTTTGTTCCAGGCCTTTTTGTGTTTGTGTGCAGGCCTGCAGCAGCAGGCAGAAAAGTAGCAAGGAGAGTCGGTGCACTGTGTATATCCCTGTCAAAAATAAAACCAGGCAAAAAATAACCACACGGCTGTGTGGTTATGTTTAAAGGTGCTACATCAACGCGTGGTGCTCGTTGTGGTGGTCGTTGTTGTGCCGGTATTTGCGCCGTCACCGCCGCCAGCAGCAGCGATGCCGAGTCCTACTAACGCGCCCAGTGCGCCGATACCCACAGCGGTCGTGGCACCGGTCGAGATTGCTCCCGCCTGCGCGCCCGCTGCAGCACCAGCTTCTTCCGGTGCGGCAATCGCAGCGGAAGAAACGGCAACGTAAAGTAAGGCTGCACCGGCAACCATCAGTTTTTTCATAACAACGTTTCCTGCATTTTTAGAAACAAATGAATGAAGGATGTACCCTAATTTCGGGCGCGTTCAGTATAGGGCAACAAATTACCAGAGTTCATCGCCAGTAAAAGAGGGTGAAAAACAGGGGTTATTCTGGTGATAAATACGGCGAATTGGCGATAGCTGCTTTTTTTAAATGAATATTTTTCAGGTAGCGGGATATTTGAGTGGTTGGGGCTGACACGGCAGCATTTTTCACTTTTGCATTAAAAAATGGTACGGAATAGGATTAATCAGATTTTCCTGAGTGTGCTTTAATTTTAATGATAGATTAATCAAATAGATGCTTATTTTAGGTGGGCGAATTAGATCCATTTTTTGATGAGTGCCATGCTATTCATTTTAAACAAACTCCGATTTTCCTTAGCGCATTTTAAGAATTATCTAACCGTAACGGGATCGCTGAATAACAAAATTGCGAGGTTTATTGCATGTTTGATAGAAATAAGGCGGCAATTAAGCCGCCTTATTCAGATTGGCAGGAAAATTATCGCCAGGATTTATAGCGGTTAATTAAGCCATTAGTGGAACTGTCGTGGCTGCTGATCTGCGATTCATTTTCCAGCTCTGGCAGAATACGGTTTGCCAGCTGTTTACCCAATTCAACACCCCATTGGTCAAAGGTGAAGATGTTGAGAATCGCGCCCTGAGTGAAGATCTTGTGCTCGTACAGCGCAATCAGTGCACCCAGGCTGAACGGGGTGATTTCACGTAGCAGGATGGAGTTGGTTGGGCGGTTACCCTCGAACACCTTGAACGGCACGATGTGGGCAACAGACTCAACGGGTTTACCGGCATCGGTAAACTCTTTCTCGACCACCTCACGTGATTTACCAAACGCCAGCGCTTCGGTCTGCGCGAAGAAGTTCGACAGCAGTTTCGGATGGTGATCGGTCAGTGCGTTGTGGGTCTGCGCCGGGGCGATAAAGTCGCAAGGGATCAGTTTGGTGCCCTGATGAATCAGCTGATAAAACGCATGCTGGCCGTTGGTGCCTGGCTCGCCCCAAATAATTGGGCCGGTCTGGTAATCCACCGGGTTACCTTCGCGATCCACGTATTTACCGTTGGACTCCATGTTGCCCTGCTGGAAGTACGCCGCAAAACGGTGCATGTACTGGTCGTAAGGCAGGATGGCTTCGGTTTCGGCACCAAAGAAGTTGTTGTACCAGATACCGATCAGTGCCAGCAGCACCGGCAGGTTTTGTTCGGCTGGCGTGTTGGCGAAGTGGTTGTCCATCGCATGTGCGCCGCTCAGCAGCTGTTCGAAGTTCTCGAAGCCCACTGACAGGATGATCGACAAGCCAATCGCTGACCACAGTGAATAGCGACCGCCGACCCAGTCCCAGAACTCAAACATATTGTCGGTATCGATACCGAACTCGCCCACCGCTTTACCGTTGGTCGACAGCGCAGCAAAGTGTTTGGCGACATGCTGCTGGTCGCCCGCGGTTTTCAGGAACCAGTCGCGCGCGCTGTGGGCGTTGGTCATGGTCTCCTGCGTGGTGAAGGTTTTAGACGCCACGAGGAACAGGGTGGTTTCCGGGCTGAGATCTTTCAGCGTTTCGGCAATGTGTGTGCCATCAACGTTAGAAACAAAGTGCATGTTCAGGTGATTTTTATACGGGCGCAGCGCCTCAGTCACCATGAATGGACCGAGATCCGAACCGCCGATACCGATGTTCACCACGTCGGTGATCGCTTTGCCGGTATAACCTTTCCACTCACCGCTGATGATGCGCTCAGAGAAGCCTTTCATCTTCGCCAGCACCGCATTCACTTCTGGCATCACATCTTTGCCATCAACAATGATTGGCGTGTTGCTGCGATTACGCAAAGCAACGTGCAGCACGGCACGCTCTTCGGTGCGGTTGATCTTCTCACCAGAGAACATGGATTTGATGGCGCCCGCCAGATCGGTCTCTTTTGCCAGCGCCTGTAACTTATCGAGGGTTTCCTGGGTGATGCGGTTTTTTGAGAAATCCACCAGCATCTGATCGTCGAAAGTGGCAGAGAATTTCGCAAAACGATCGGCATCATCTTTAAACAGGTCGGCGATCTGCACCGATTTCATCTGGTCAAAATGCTGCTGCAGCGCTTTCCAGGCTGCGGTTTGTTTCGGATTGATATTTTTCATGGCAACACTCTTGTTGAAATAAGAACCGTCATTCCAGCCGGGCGCGTCCTGCTGGCCCAGCGTGCTAAGCATTTCTTGTGGCTGATACGCTACTGCAAACGGGTTTCAGTATGACCACAGTTGCAAACGAAGGGAAAAAATTTGTGACCGTGGCCGCAAGGTTTCAGGTTAATCCGGCGGTGATTGTCGATGTTCTGGCAAAAAAATTCCCTGTGCCGCATCAGCAAAAAGCCGCGTTTTTGCGCGCCGTTGACTACTCTAGGCGGGTGTGGCTGCCAGCGTTTGTTCTGCGATGCGCTGGCGTAATTCTAAAAAAGAATTTTCAACGTGTTGCAAGGCTGGACAGCAGCAAAATTAATCAGTATTTTGTGCCCGCGACTTGCACCTTTGGGTGCAAGCCAGAAGAGGCGCGTCGCCCAGGCAGTGTGTTTGAGGATCCGTATCCAACGACAACACATCATGGGGTGCGACGCCGAGATGGAACAACACGCGGAGTGTTGTCCTGTCGGCTGCAGGGGCTGAATCCTCTGGGTTGTCACCAGAAGCGTCCGCAGTCGGACGTTTCGCAAGGTGAAGTGCTTTTGGTGACTCATCTCCTGATCTTGTCTGTCCAATTCTGCTCTTCTCTTGTGCCAAGGCTGAAATCACCTCTTCCGTTTAACCACGGGAGAAAGCTAATCTGACACGAGGTTCGTAACATGTCTCAAAACCTGATCGTGGCAAAATTTGGCGGCACCAGCGTTGCCGATTTTGATGCCATGAACCGCAGTGCGGATGTTGTGCTCTCTGATGCCAATACCCGTTTAGTGGTGCTCTCTGCGTCTGCTGGCGTGACTAATCTGCTGGTTTCTCTGGCTGAAGGCCGGGAACTGGAGCAGCGCGCGCACCTGCTGGACGAAATTCGCAACATTCAATACGCCATCATTGATCGCCTGCAATCCCCTGAAGTGATTCGCCAGGAGATTGATCGCATGCTGGAAAACATCCTGATGCTGGCGGAAGCGACTGCGCTGGCGACCTCACATGCGCTGACCGATGAGTTGGTAAGCCACGGTGAGCTGATGTCGACCCTGCTGTTCGTTGAAGTGCTGCGTGAGCGTCAGGTCAATGCCGAATGGTTTGATGTGCGTAAAGTGATGCGCACCAGCGACCGTTTTGGTCGTGCTGAGCCTGATGTTGCCACGCTGAAAGAGCTGTCCACCGCGCAACTGGCTCCACGTGTTGCAGAAGCACTGGTCGTTACTCAGGGCTTTATTGGTAGCGAAGGCAAAGGGCGCACCACCACGCTGGGACGTGGCGGCAGCGACTATACCGCAGCACTGTTGGGAGAAGCTCTGCAGGCATCGCGTGTGGATATCTGGACCGACGTGGCCGGTATCTACACCACCGATCCACGCGTGGTGCCCACCGCGAAACGCATCGAAGAGATCACCTTCGAGGAAGCGGCGGAAATGGCGATCTTCGGCGCGAAAGTGCTGCATCCAGCGACCTTGCTGCCAGCTGTGCGCAGTGACATTCCGGTGTTCGTCGGTTCGAGCAAAGATCCGGCTGCAGGTGGCACGCGCGTGTGCAATGAAACCCAGAATCCACCGCTGTTCCGCGCGCTGGCACTGCGTCGTAAGCAAACGCTGATGACGCTGCACAGCCTGAACATGCTGCACGCGCACGGCTTCCTGGCTGAAGTGTTCGCGATTCTGGCTCGCCATAACATCTCCGTCGATCTGGTCACCACGTCAGAAGTGAGCGTGGCGCTGACGCTGGATACCACCGGTTCTTCGACCACCGGTGAAAGCTTGTTGACGCAAGCACTGCTGACTGAGCTCTCTTCACTGTGCCGCGTGGAAGTGGAAGAGAACCTGGCGCTGGTGGCGATTATCGGCAACAACCTGTCGAAAGCCTGCGGCGTTGGCAAAGAGGTGTTTGGTGCCCTTGAGCCGTTTAATCTGCGCATGATTTGCTACGGTGCCAGCAGCTATAACCTGTGCTTCCTGGTACCAACGCCAGACGCAGAAGAAGTGGTGCGCGCGCTGCATAAGAACTTGTTTGGCAGTTAATCCAGACATGCTGAAAACGAGCCGGACATCGTCCGGCTTTTTTATTTCTTTAACAGGCTACAGGCGTGCGATATCTCGTCCACCGCCTTAAAAGCAGCGGATATCATTGCCGTTTTCCCTGCTTTGCCGCAGACGATCCGCATTTTATCCTGCCAGCGACTTCCCGCCTTACGTCACGATAATGAAATGTTATGATCCCGCGTCCGTCGCTGTGGTCGTTCCCCGCGCGGCACTTCATCTGTGGCATATGAAATAAATTAAAAAATATCTAAGGAAGTCTCTCCATGCTCGCCAAATTAACCCGCCTGTTCCCGCTCTGGGCCGTGCTGCTCTCGGTCGCGGCGTATTACTCACCCTCGACGTTTCTCGGTATTGGGCCGTGGGTCACTTACCTGCTAATGCTGATCATGTTCGGCATGGGCGTCACTCTGAATATTGATGATTTCAAACGTGTGCTGACGCGTCCGGCACCGGTTATCGCCGGCACCTTTTTGCACTATCTGGTGATGCCACTCGCCGCCTGGGGCCTGGCAAAACTGTTCCATATGCCGCCGGACCTTTCAGCCGGGATGATCCTGGTGGGCAGCGTGGCCAGCGGCACCGCCTCCAACGTGATGATCTATCTGGCGAAGGGCGATGTGGCCCTGTCCGTGACCATCTCTTCAGTGTCTGCGCTGGTGGGTGTTTTCGCCACGCCGCTACTGACGCGCTTCTATGTCGATACTCACATTCAGGTCGATGTGATCGGCATGCTGCTCAGCATTATTAAAATCGTGGTTATCCCGATTGGTCTGGGTCTGATCATCCACCACTCAATGAACAGCGTGGTGCGCCGTGTTGAGCCCTATCTGCCGGCATTTTCCATGGTCTGCATTCTGCTGATTATCAGCGCAGTGGTAGCGGGTTCTCAGGGCTTTATCGGTTCTGTCGGCCTGGTGGTGATTGCGGCGGTGATCCTGCATAACGCCATCGGCCTGCTGGGCGGTTACTGGGGCGGCAAGCTGTTTGGCTTTGACGAATCCACCTGCCGCACGCTGGCACTGGAAGTGGGTATGCAGAACTCCGGTCTGGCGGCAACGCTGGGCAAACTCTACTTCTCGCCACTGGCCGCTTTGCCGGGTTCGCCGTTCTCGGTTTTGCACAACCTTTCAGGTTCGCTGCTGGCCGGTTACTGGTCGGGCAAACCGATTGAGAAGAAGCAGAAGTAATCCTGCGAGCGGGCGGCCAAAGTGCCGCCCGCTGTCTATTTACTAAAGTTTTAGATAAGCGCGGATCCCATCCAGGAACATCTGCGTTGCCAGCATAATCAAAATCAAGCCCATCAACCGCTCCAGCGCGTTAACGCCTTTGTCGCCCAACAGGCGTAAAAACAGTCCTGACATCAGCAGAATGACCACGGTAACGCCCCAGGCAATCAGCAATGCGCCAACCAAATGTGACATCTGATTAGGATATTGATGTGACAGCAGCATCAGCGTGGCTAACAGCGAAGGGCCTGCGACCAGCGGAATCGCCAGCGGCACCAGAAACGGTTCTTCACCTGCAGGTAATCCGCTGGTGCTGGTTTCGCCAGAGGGAAAAATCATGCGAATGGCAATCAGGAACAGGATGATGCCGCCGGAGATCGAGACGGTTTCGGTGCGCAAATTCAGGAACGCCAGAATACGTTCGCCGGTAAACAGGAAAAGCAGCATGATGATCAGTGCGATCAGCATTTCACGTATTAGCACCGCGCGCCGGCGCTTGGGTTCGAGATGCTTAAGCACCGACATAAAAATCGGCAGGTTGCCTAGCGGATCCATAATCAACAGCAGCAATATGGTCGCAGATATCATTTCAGTCATAGGTAAAAGCCATCCCTTGTTCCCGTCATTTTTCAACTAAGGTGCGTTGGCGGCGATGGGCTTCCGGAGCGCTGACTCGCGTAGCCGATCGAGATACTCCGAATTTCCGCCTGCCCGTACCTCGATTCATTGAGGGGAGTATTAGTTGTACTGCTGAAAAAGTTGGCGCAATCGAATTAATTCACTTGCCAGAAAGCCTGCATTTTGTAGAGTTGGAGGTCGCAGGTAAACCTGATTATTACGCAGATCAACTGGATATTCCGCTTGGTCTTTTCCTCGCACCACGAAGGGCACAGTGATAACGCCCCGGACGGACAGAAAATGAAGAATGTAGGCTTTATTGGTTGGCGTGGCATGGTCGGCTCTGTGCTGATGTCACGCATGAGTGAAGAACGCGATTTTGATGTGATTAATCCGGTCTTCTTCTCCACGTCTCAGCTTGGTCAGGCAGCACCGACATTCGGCGGCAAGTCGACCGGTGCGCTGCAGGATGCTTTTGATATCGAGGCGCTGAAGGCGCTGGATATCATTATCACCTGCCAGGGCGGTGACTACACCAGTGAAGTTTACCCTAAGCTGCGTGAAAGCGGCTGGCAGGGTTACTGGATTGATGCGGCCTCGACGCTGCGCATGAAAGATGACGCCATCATCATTCTCGATCCGGTTAACCACAATGTGATTCGTCAGGGCCTCGACAACGGTATCAAAACCTTCGTCGGCGGTAACTGTACCGTCAGCCCGATGCTGATGTCACTCGGCGGCCTGTTCGCTAACGATCTGGTGGAGTGGGCCTCTGTCGCTACTTATCAGGCTGCGTCGGGCGGCGGTGCGCGCCATATGCGTGAACTGCTGACCCAGATGGGCATGTTGCACGACCACGTGGCGAAATCCCTGCAGGATCCGGCTTCGGCGATTCTGGATATCGAACGCAGCGTCACCGATTTCACCCGTTCAGGCACTTTGCCGACCGACAACTTCGGCGTACCGCTGGCGGGCAGCCTGATTCCATGGATCGACAAGCAGCTGGATAATGGCCAGAGCCGCGAAGAGTGGAAAGGCCAGGCAGAAACCAACAAGATTCTGCGCACCAGCAGCGTGATCCCAGTGGATGGTCTGTGTGTGCGCGTCGGTGCACTGCGCTGCCACAGCCAGGCATTCACCCTGAAGCTGAAAAAAGATATCCCGCTGAACGAAATCGAACAGCTGCTGGCTTCTCATAACGAGTGGGTGAAAGTGGTGCCAAATGACCGCGAAATCACCATGCGTGAACTGACCCCTGCAGCGGTGACCGGTACGCTGACCACGCCAGTGGGCCGTCTGCGCAAACTGAACATGGGGCCGGAATACCTTTCCGCCTTTACCGTGGGTGACCAATTGTTGTGGG
The DNA here is from genome assembly GCF_032082325.1 of Pantoea sp. CTOTU50773. NCBI lineage: Bacteria > Pseudomonadati > Pseudomonadota > Gammaproteobacteria > Enterobacterales > Erwiniaceae > Pantoea > Pantoea sp. CTOTU50773. The sequence continues at coordinate 22,458 of NZ_DAMDQC010000011.1, forward strand.
GCGCGGCTGAACCGCTACGCCGCATGTTGCGTTTGCTGATCGACTAAGCGCAGCGACAAAGCAGACAGGCCGGGATTTCCCGGCCTTTTTTATGCCAACCAGGTTGCAAAACTTAACCCAAATTGCGCCTGACAAGTGATCCGCTTCCCCTTTTTGCTTGCCCGACAAGATTTTTTTGCTTTCCCCCCTGGCTTCTGCCAGCCCCAAGCTATGATTTAACAGTGATGTGCCGGTTGTTTACTGTTTTTGCTTTCCGAACTGAATGGTTGTTGTACACGGCAAAGATCTTCTCCCATGGACGGTGTCCTCTCTTGCTGATGTACGTATGGCTCAATGAAAAGCAGCGCACCAGAGGCGGCATTGTTGTCCACTCCGGTCGCCTGCGCAAAATCATAGGAAGAAAGTCATGTCAGAGCTTCCCGATCGCCAGGCGATCAATGCCCTTTTTGCCGGGAATTATGCCGATCCCTTCTCTTTTTTGGGGATGCACCAAACTGTCGAAGGCCTTGAAGTGCGCGCGCTGCTGCCCGATGCCTCCGAAGTCTGGGTGATTGAAACCAACACCGGACGCAAATGCGCGCAGCTTAAATGCCTCGATTCACGCGGCTTCTTCTGCGGTGTGATCCCACGCCGTAAAAACCTGTTTCGCTATCAGCTGGCGGTCACCTGGCACGGCCAGCAAAACCTGATCGATGATGCCTATCGCTTCGGTCCTCTACTGGCCGAAATGGATGCCTGGCTGCTCGGCGAAGGCACGCATCTGCGCCCGTATGAAACGTTAGGTGCACATAACGCCACCATCGATGGCGTCAGCGGCACCCGTTTCTCGGTGTGGGCACCGAACGCACGTCGCGTCTCTGTGGTAGGCGAATTCAATTTCTGGGACGGTCGTCGTCACCCGATGCGCTTCCGCCGTGAGCTGGGTATCTGGGAGCTGTTTGTGCCGGGCGCGGTGAATGGCCAGCTGTACAAATATGAAATTATTGATGCGTCAGGGCAGATGCGCATCAAAGCCGACCCGTTTGCCTTTGAAGCACAGATGCGCCCGCAAACCGCCTCAATGATCTGCGGTTTACCGCCGAAGGTGGAGATGCAGCCGCAGCGCAAAGCCGCCAATGCTTTTGATCAGCCGATCTCGATTTACGAAGTGCATCTGGGATCCTGGCGCCGCCACACCGACAACAACTTCTGGCTGAGCTACAAAGAGCTGGCCGAACAGCTGGTGCCTTACGTCAAAGAGATGGGCTTCACCCACATTGAACTGCTGCCGATCAACGAACATCCGTTTGATGGCAGCTGGGGCTATCAGCCTCTTGGCATGTATGCACCCACGCGCCGCTTTGGTACCCGCGATGAGTTCCGCCACTTTATCGCCGCAGCGCACGATGCCGGCCTTAATGTGTTGCTTGATTGGGTGCCGGGTCACTTTCCCAGTGACGATTTCGGATTGGCGAAATTTGATGGCACCGAACTGTATGAGCACAGCGATCCGCGTGAAGGCTACCATCAGGACTGGAACACACTGATCTACAACTTTGGACGCCGCGAAGTCAGTAACTATCTCTCCGGCAACGCGCTGTATTGGATGGAGCGCTTTGGCATTGATGGCCTGCGTGTGGATGCCGTGGCATCGATGATCTACCGCGATTACAGCCGCAAAGAGGGCGAATGGATCCCTAACCACTTTGGCGGGCGTGAAAATCTTGAAGCGATTTCCTTCCTGCGCCACACCAACCGCACACTGGGCCGTGCGGCACCGGGCACCATCAGCGTGGCAGAAGAGTCCACCGACTATCCGGGTGTGACACGCCCTTCTGAAGATGGCGGCCTCGGCTTCTGGTTCAAATGGAACCTCGGCTGGATGCACGACACGCTCGACTACATGAAACTCGATCCGGTGCACCGTCGCTATCATCACAACCTGATGACGTTTGGCATGCTTTATAACTACACCGAAAACTTCGTGCTGCCGCTGTCGCACGATGAAGTGGTGCACGGTAAACGCTCGATTCTTGATCGCATGCCCGGCGATGCGTGGCAAAAGTTTGCCAACCTGCGTGCCTATTACGGCTGGATGTGGGGCTTCCCCGGTAAAAAGCTGCAGTTTATGGGCAACGAGTTTGCGCAAGGGCGTGAGTGGAACCACGATTCGAGCCTCGACTGGCATCTGCTGGAGGGCGAAGACAACTGGCACAACGGCGTACAGCGTCTGGTGCGCGATCTCAACCACAGCTACAAACACTTCACGCCATTACATCAACTTGATTTCGATGCGCAGGGCTTTGAATGGCTGGTGGTCGACGATCATGAAAACTCGGTGTTTGTGTTTGTGCGCCGCGATCGTGACGGCAATGAAATCATCGTTGCCAGTAACTTCACGCCGGTGGCGCGCCACGACTACCGCTTTGGCGTCAATCAACAAGGCGGCTGGCGTGAGGTGCTGAACACCGATCAGCAGGATTATCACGGCAGTAATATCCGCAATCACGGCATCGTGCATACCGATAACATTGAGAGCCACGGTCGGGCGCAATCCCTGAGCCTGACCTTGCCGCCGCTGGCCACGATTTGGCTGGTGCGGGAGGGCGACTGATGCTGGAGCCCGGGCAGCCAACGCCGTTGGGCGCCCATTACGATGGGCGCGGCGTTAACTTCACGCTGTTTTCCCGCCATGCCGAGCAGGTGGAGCTGTGCCTGTTTGACGCGCACGGCGTTGAGCGTCGCTTTACGCTACCCGCGCGCAGTGGGGATATCTGGCACGGCTATTTTTCGGCATTAAAGCCCGGCCAGCGTTACGGCTATCGCGTCCACGGTCCGTGGGCACCACAGCAAGGTCATCGTTTTAACCCCGCCAAACTGCTGGTGGATCCCTGCGCGAAAGCGGTGGTGGGGGATATTCCCGACGATCCGCGTTTTAGCGGTGGTGAGCAGCAGCCGGATGAGCAGGATAACGCCGCCATTGCGCCCAAATCACTGGTGATCGCTGAAGATTTTGACTGGGATGATGAGAAACCACTGCGTACGCCGTGGGGCAAGACGGTGGTGTATGAGGCGCACGTGCGTGGCTTAACCCGGCAACATCCGGAAATTCCGGAAAGGCTGCGCGGGACTTATGCGGCACTGGGCCATCCTGCTATGGTGAAGTACTTACGCCATCTCGGCATCACCGCGCTGGAACTGCTGCCGATAGCGCACTTCGCCAGCGAGCCGCGTCTGCTACGACTCGGGCTGAGCAATTACTGGGGTTACAACCCGTTCGCGCTGTGGGCGGTGGATCCGCGCTATGCCTCCGGCGAGCAGGGTTTAACGCCCTTGCAGGAGTTTCAGCAGGCGGTGAAAGCGCTGCATGCGGCGGGTATCGAAGTGATCCTTGATGTGGTGTTCAACCACACTGCCGAGTTGGAAGAGATTGGCCCCAACATTTCATTGCGCGGCGTGGATAACGCCAGCTATTACTGGCTCGACGCGCAGGGCGAATATCAAAACTGGACCGGCTGCGGCAACACGCTCAATCTCAGCGATCCGCAGGTGATGGAATGGGCATTAGAAGCGCTGCGCTATTGGGTGCGGGACTGCCATATCGATGGCTTCCGTTTTGATCTCGCCAGCGTGCTGGGTCGTACGCCGGACTATCGGCAGGATGCGCCGCTGTTCATCGCCATTAAAGCCTGTCCGGTGCTGTCACAGGTCAAATTGATTGCTGAACCGTGGGATATCGGCCCCGGCGGCTATCAGGTGGGCAATTTTCCCGAAGGATTCGCGGAATGGAATGACCATTTCCGCGATGCCGCGCGCCGTTACTGGCTGCACGGCCAGCTCAATAATGGCGAATTTGCCCGGCGGTTTGCCGCCTCCAGCGATGTGTTCCAGCGAGAGGGACGCTTGCCGCACGCCAGTATCAATCTGATCACCGCGCATGACGGTTTTACGCTGCGCGACGTGGTGAGCTTCAACAATAAACACAATCAGGCCAACGGCGAAGACAATCGTGACGGCAGTAGCAGCAACTTCAGCCACAACCATGGCAAAGAGGGGCTACAGGTCAATTTCGATATTGTCGAACGTCGTCGGCGTAGCGTGCATGCTCTGCTGACCACGCTGCTGTTGGCGCAAGGTACACCGATGCTGCTGGCCGGGGACGAACGCGGTCACAGCCAGCACGGTAACAATAACGCGTACTGTCAGGACAACCCACTCACCTGGTTGCACTGGCATCAGGATGATTTTGGACTGGTCGACTTCACTGCCGCGTTAATCCGGCTGCGTCAGCGCATTCCTGCACTGACAGCGGATCGCTGGTGGCAGGAGGGCGATGGCAATGTGCAGTGGTTCAATGCCAGCGGCAAACCACTGGGAAATGAGGAGTGGGAACAGGGGGCGCACAGAATGCAGATCCTGCTCTCCAGCCGCTGGTTAATAACAATCAACGCCACGGAATCGGTGAGTGACCTTGCCTTACCAGACGGAGAGTGGCGTGCCATTCCTCCTTTCGCCGGGGAAGATAACCCCATCCTGACAACTGTCTGGCACGGGCCCGCACACGGCGTGTGTGTGTTCCTAAAGCAATCATAAGGAGTCAGACATGGTTAAGTTAGATAGAACAGATCCACTGATGCTGGCGCGCCAGCTCCCTACACAAACGGTGGCGTTGATCCTTGCTGGCGGGCGCGGTACGCGTCTGAAAGATCTCACCGCGAAACGTGCCAAACCTGCCGTTCATTTCGGCGGCAAGTTCCGCATCATCGACTTTGCGCTGTCGAATTGTATCAATTCGGGTATTCGGCGCATCGGCGTGATTACCCAATATCAGTCGCATACGTTAACGCAGCACATCCAGCGTGGCTGGTCGTTATTCAACGAAGAGATGAATGAATTTGTCGATTTGCTGCCGGCGCAGCAGCGTGCATCCACCGAGCATTGGTATCGCGGTACCGCCGATGCAGTTTCGCAGAACCTCGACATCATTCGCCGCTATCGAGCGCAATACATCGTGATTCTCGCCGGGGATCATATCTACAAAATGGATTACTCGCGCATGTTGCTCGATCACGCTGAACGTGGCGCGAAGTGCACCATCGCCTGCTTACCGGTGCCGCTGGCGGAAGCCACCGCATTTGGTGTGATGGCCGTAGATGCGGACAACAACGTGGTGGATTTTGTGGAAAAACCGCCGAAGCCACCGTCAATGCCGGGTGATGACACCAAAGCGTTAGCCAGTATGGGAATCTACGTGTTCAACGCTGATTACCTCTACCAGCTATTGGAAGAGGATTTGCTGATCCCTGAATCGAGCCACGATTTCGGCAAAGATTTGCTGCCAAAAATTGTCGCCAGCGGTGAAGCCTATGCGCACTCCTTTACCTTGTCGTGCGTACAGAACGATGAAAACGCTGAGCCTTACTGGCGTGACGTCGGAACGCTGGAAGCTTACTGGCGCGCTAATCTCGATCTGGCCTCGGTCACGCCGGAACTGGATATGTACGACCACGACTGGCCAATCCGTACGCATATGGAACCCTTGCCGCCCGCCAAATTTGTGCAGGATCGCTCGGGCAGCCATGGCATGACGATGAATTCACTGGTTTCCGGCGGCTGCATTATCTCCGGTTCCGTGGTGGTGAATTCGGTGTTGTTCCCGCGCGTGCGTATCAACTCATTTTGCAATATCGACTCTTCGGTGCTGTTACCGGATGTGGTGATCAATCGTTCCTGTCGTCTGCGTCGTTGCGTGATCGATCGCGCCTGCGTGATTCCGGAAGGCATGGTGATTGGTGAAAACCCTGATGAAGACAGCCGCCGTTTTTACCGTTCAGAAGAAGGCATCGTTTTGGTGACGCGCGCCATGCTGGCCAAATTGGCTGGCTGACCACGAACGCAACGAGCAAGCACATAATCGCCGCGGGGAACGCGCGCGATAACACAATAGGGGTCCAGGATGCAGGTTTTACATGTCTGTTCAGAACTTTTCCCGCTGCTGAAAACCGGCGGGTTGGCTGATGTCGTCGGCGCATTGCCTCAGGCTCAGATTGCGGGTGGTACGGATGCGCGGGTATTGCTTCCCGCTTATCCGGATCTGCGTAAAGGGATTCCTGACACCGAGATCGTTGCGGAATTGCATACTTTTGCTGGCCCGGTCCGTTTATTATTTGGACAATTCAATGGCGTTGGCATTTATTTAATTGATGCGCCGGGATTGTATGAGCGTCCCGGCAGCCCTTATCACGACACATCGCAGTTTGCCTACGTGGATAACTATCTGCGTTTTGCGCTGCTGGGCTGGATGGGCGCCGAGCTGGCCAGCGGGTTGGATACCTACTGGCAACCCGATGTGGTGCACGCGCATGACTGGCACGCGGGGTTAACCTGTGCTTACATCGCGGCCCGTGGACACCCGGCAAAAACGGTGTTTACCGTGCACAACCTCGCGTATCAGGGGCTGTTCAATTCGCGTCATCTTGATGAGATCCAGATCCCGCGCAGTTTCTTCACCATGCATGGCCTGGAGTTCTACGGACAAATTTCGTACCTCAAGGCGGGATTATTTTATGCCGATCATATAACCGCAGTCAGCCCGACGTATGCTCTGGAAATCACCCGGCCAGAATTCGGTTATGGCATGGAAGCGCTGCTAGAGCAGCGTCTGAAAGAGGGGCGGCTGAGTGGCATCCTGAATGGCGTTGACCCGGGTATTTGGGACCCGGCGCACGACCTGCTGCTGACGGCGCGTTACGACCGGGAAACGCTGGAGAGCAAAGCGGAGAACAAGCGCCAACTACAGATCGCCATGGGCCTGAAGGTGGATGACAAAGTGCCGGTATTTTGTGTCATCAGCCGTTTGACCAAACAGAAAGGGCTGGATCTGGTGCTGGAAGCGTTACCGGGGCTATTGGCGCAAGGCGGGCAGCTGGTGCTGTTGGGCCAGGGCGATGCAGAGTTACAACAAGGTTTCCTCGCTGCGGCGGCGGAACATCCAGGCAGCGTCGGCGTACAGATCGGTTATCACGAAGCCTTCTCACACCGCATTGTCGGTGGCGCCGATGTGATTATGGTGCCGAGCCGTTTTGAACCGTGCGGCTTAACTCAGTTGTACGGTTTGAAATATGGCACATTGCCGTTAGTGCGCCGCACCGGCGGGCTGGCAGATACCGTGCAGGACAGTTCGCTGGAGAACCTCGCTGACGGGGTCGCAAGCGGTTTCAGTTTTGAAGACAGTAACGCCTGGTCGCTGCTGCGGGCGATTCGACGTGCTTTTGTCCTCTGGTCCCGTCCTTCTCTCTGGCGCTACGTTCAGCGGCAGGCGATGGGGATGGATTTTAGTTGGCAGGTGGCCGCACAAGCCTACCGCGATCTTTATCAACGTTTGCTGTAATCAGAGATTGGGATACTGGATATGAATGCACCTTTCACCTATGCCTCACCCACGCTTACGGTTGACGCACTGAAGCACTCAATCGCCTATAAACTGATGTTTACTATTGGTAAAGACCCGTCGATCGCCAATCACCATGAGTGGCTTAACGCCGCCTTGCTGGCGGTGCGCGATCGCATGGTAGAACGTTGGTTGCGCTCCAGCCGTGCGCAGCTGTCGCAGGATGTGCGTCAGGTTTACTACCTGTCGATGGAGTTCCTGATGGGACGCACGCTGGGCAATGCATTGCTGGCGATGGGTATCTACGATGATCTCAATCAGGCGCTGGAGGAGATGGGGCTAGACCTTAGCGAACTGATGGACGAAGAGAACGATCCGGGGCTCGGCAATGGCGGCCTGGGTCGTTTAGCGGCGTGTTTCCTTGACTCGCTCGCCACCCTCGGTTTGCCGGGACGCGGTTACGGCATTCGCTACGATTACGGCATGTTCAAGCAGAATATTGTCGACGGTCAGCAGCGTGAATCGCCGGATTACTGGCTGGAATACGGCAATCCGTGGGAGTTCCAGCGCTTTAACACGCGCTACAAAGTGCGTTTCGGTGGCCGTCTGCAGCATGAAGGTGCGCGCGTTCGTTGGCTGGAAACCGAAGAGATTATCGCGGCGGCTTACGATCAAATCATTCCGGGTTTCGACACCGATGCCACCAACACGCTGCGCTTGTGGAGCGCGCAGGCCAGCAATGAGATCAACCTCGGCAAGTTTAACCAGGGGGATTACTTTGCGGCGGTGGAAGATAAAAACCATTCAGAGAACGTATCGCGCGTGCTCTATCCGGATGACTCCACCGATTCAGGCCGTGAACTGCGTTTGCGTCAGGAGTATTTCCTCGTCTCCGCCACGGTGCAGGATATTTTGAATCGCCACTGGCAAATGCATGAAACCTGGGACAACCTGGCGGATAAAATTGCTATCCATCTCAATGACACCCACCCGGTTTTAGCCATCCCTGAATTGATGCGCTTGTTGATCGACGATCACAAGTTCAGCTGGGATGATGCTTTTGAGGTCACTTGCCAGGTGTTCTCGTACACCAACCACACATTGATGAGTGAAGCGCTGGAAACCTGGCCGGTGGATATGTTCGGCAAGATTCTGCCGCGCCACCTCAGCATTGTTTTCGAAATCAACGATTACTTCCTGAAAACCATCCAGGAATACTATCCGGATGATTGGGATTTGATGTCACGCATCTCGATCATCGACGAAAACAACGGCCGCAAGGTGCGCATGGCGTGGCTGGCGGTGGTGGTCAGCCACAAGGTGAATGGCGTTTCAGAGCTGCACTCCAATCTGATGGTGCAGTCGCTGTTTGCTGATTTCGCGCGCCTGTTCCCGGGGCGTTTCTGTAATAAAACCAACGGCGTGACGCCGCGTCGCTGGCTGGCGCTGGCCAACCCGGCGCTTTCTGATGTGCTGGATGAGACGATTGGTCGCACCTGGCGAACCGACCTCAGTCAGCTGAGCGATCTGACGCCACACATCGATTATCCGGCCTTTATCGAGCAAGTTTCCGACGCCAAATTCGCCAACAAAAAACGTCTGGCGGATTGGGTGGCGAAAAACATGGATATTGTGCTGGATCCGCATGCGCTGTTCGATGTGCAGATCAAACGTATCCATGAATATAAGCGTCAGCTGCTTAACGTGCTGCACGTCATCACCCGTTATAACCGCATCAAAGCCGATCCCACCGCGGATTGGGTGCCGCGCGTGAATATCTTCGCCGGTAAAGCGGCGTCGGCCTATTACGTGGCGAAGCACATCATCCATCTGATCAACGATGTTGCCAACGTGATCAACAACGATCCGCAGGTGAAGAACAAGCTGAAGGTGGTGTTTATTCCTAACTACAGCGTGAGCCTGGCGCAGATCATTATTCCGGCGGCGGATCTGTCCGAGCAGATCTCTACGGCAGGCACCGAGGCGTCCGGCACCAGTAACATGAAGTTTGCCCTCAATGGCGCGTTGACCATCGGTACGCTGGATGGTGCGAACGTCGAGATGCGCGAGCATGTGGGTGCGGAAAATATCTTTATCTTCGGCAACACCACGCCGCAGGTCGAGCAGCTGCGCAAGGATGGCTACAACCCGCGTAAATATTATGAGGAAGATGCCGAGCTGCACCAGGCGCTAACGCAAATTGCCAGTGGTGCATTCAGCCCGGGAGAGCCAGGTCGCTATCGCAATCTGTTTGATGCGCTGGTGAACTTCGGCGATCACTATCAACTGCTGGCCGATTATCGCAGCTATGTGGATGCGCAGGATAAGGTGGACAAGCTTTATCGTCAGCCGGATGAGTGGCAGCGCCGTGCGGCATTGAATATCGCCAACATGGGCTACTTCTCAGCAGACAGGACGATCCAGGAGTACGCGGACGAGATTTGGCATATTTCGCCGGTGAGATTGTAAGGTATGAAATGGGTCGCCATTAAAGGCGACCCTGAACGCAATGGATGAGATTTTCGAAGGGTGCGCTTTTATACGCACCTATAAAGCATTACTTGAGAGTGATGCTTTTCACGATCGCATCAGCATCGCTCTGCGCCTGCTGCTGATTGTCGGCTGGAAGAGTGATCTGCAGTGTCAGCAGTTTGCCATCCACTTTTGCCAGAATCACGGAAGACCATGAGGTTTGGTTGTTGGCCGAAATCACGGTATCCAACTGCTGAGCGGGCTGATCTTTCAGCGTCACCGCTTTGTTAGAAACGACCTGCAACTGCGGATCGCGACCGCGCTGCTGCTGTTCCAGACGCTGTGACAAGGCATCCAGCGCTTCGTTGGTCGGATCGCCCGCAATCACAATAATTGCGCGCTGGCCGGTTTCATCGGCGTACACATGCATATTGGTAGATTCAGAACCGAGTTTACCGCTTTTATCAGACATGCCCGCCGGCAGACTGAAGCTCAGCTTGCCGTCCATCAGGTTCACCGTCTGGGCTGACTGGCTGGCGCTGGCACCGTTGCTGCCTGCCGCCGCATCTTCTTTCTTCTGATCACAGGCCGCAAGGCCTAACACCAACAAACCAATACCCGCATATTTCACTAAGTTACGCATTCTTCTCCCTTTGATGATTCCAGTCAGGTGTTTTCTACCCGGTATAAAAACGGAATCGGCGGTCAAAAGCAACCGCCGGTTTGTCAGGAAATCTTAGCGCGCTGCGGCGTTTCGTCTATGTGCAATTAGCCGAAATTGATCTGACGCTGTGTCGAGCGCTCTGCCAGACGTTTTAGCAGGCTGTTCAGCAACACACCGTAAGCAGGCAGGAAGAAAATCATGCAGATCAGCACTTTGAAGCTGTAATCCACCAGTGCGATCTCCACCCAATGCGCGGCCATGAACGGGTCCGGGCTCTTGTAGAAGGCGATGAAAAAGAAGGCCAGCGTATCGCTGATATTGCCGAGGAACATGGCTGCAGCAGGGGCGATCCACCACTGCGGTAAACGACGCAAACGGTTAAAAACGTGGACATCCAGAATCTGACCGAGCGCATAGGCCATAAAGCTGGCACTGGCGATACGTGCGACAAACAGATTCACCTGTTCCAGCGATGCCCATCCTTGCCATTCGCCCTGGTAAAACACACAGGACACCACGTAAGAGATAAACAGCGCCGGGATCATCACCGCCAAAATAATACGACGGGCTAACGGCGCGCCAAAGATGCGCACGGTGAGATCGGTAGCGAGGAAGATAAATGGAAAGCTAAAGGCACCCCAGGTGGTGTGGAAGCCGAAGATGGAAACCGGCAGCTGGACCAGATAGTTACTGGACGTGATCACCAGCAGATGGAATAGGGAAAGCCAAAACAGCGCATGCATGCGCTGACGTGCAGAGAAATCAATCATGTGAGACCTTTTTGAGTAATGGGGTGAGGGAACCCAACAATCCTCTTCATACTTCGCGTTGTCGCTTCGTTGGCTAAGTTCGCGTACCCCAGCCACTTACTTATGTAAGCTCCTGGGGATACACGCACTTGCCGCCTTGCTAAAACGCGAATTATTTCGAGGATTAAGCAATTTGGTAAAAAAACGGCGGCATCTTAGCGCGTTGCGCAAATAATGCAATGGTTAATTTTAACGCAATCGTTATCGCCTTGCGCTCTCCATTTAGCGCGCTAGAATGAGCGCCCATCTTGAATGAAGACAGAGAATCATGAGCGATCCCTTTTCTGCGCCGGACCACAAGCTTGATGCCCTTGGCCTGCGCTGCCCTGAGCCCGTAATGATGGTGCGCAAAACCGTGCGCACCATGCAGGCGGGCGAAACCTTACTGATCATTGCCGATGATCCGGCCACCACGCGTGATATTCCCGGTTTTTGCCGCTTTATGGAACATCAGTTGCTGGCACAGCAGACGGAAACGCTGCCGTACCAGTATCTGATTCAGAAGGGCACGGCTTAACGCTGTCGCAGCAATCGCAAAGCGTTGGCTGTGACCAGCGCTGTCGCACCTGAATCTGCCAGCACTGCCAGCCACAGACCGGTGAAACCGAGCAGTGTGGTGATCAGGAAAATGCCTTTCAGCCCCAGCGCTATCGCGATGTTTTGACGGATGATGGCGCGCGTGCGACGGGCCAGTGCGATAGTGCGTGGCAGAATTGCCAGACGGTTTTGTGTCAGCGCGGCGTCGGCGGCTTCCAGCGCGACATCGGTGCCGCTGCCCATGGCAATGCCAATCGTGGCCGCTTTCATCGCCGGGGCGTCGTTAATGCCATCGCCTACCATGGCCAGCGGCTGCTGCTCCTCCAGTTTGCGCACCATCTCCACTTTATCGGCAGGCAACAAGCCGGCGCGATAATCGATGTTGAGTTGCGTCGCCATCGACGCCGCCGCACGCGGGTTATCACCGGTCAACATCAGGCTATTAATGCCCAGCGCTTGCAACTGTGCCAGCGCCGTGACGGCTTCCTCGCGTAGCTGATCCTGCAACGCCAGGGTGCCGATGACGGTCTCATCCTGTAACAGCACCACCACGGTTTTACCTTGAGCTTCCCGTTGCGCGATCGCCTGCTGCTGATCGGTCGTGAGCGTGGTGGCATCGCGTGGAGCCAGCAGCTGATAGGTCACGCCATCAATCTGCGCACGGATGCCGCTGCCAGCCAGCGTTTGCTGCTGCCGGGCGCGCGGTAGCCTGAGCTGGCGCTTTTCGGCCTCACGCACGATGGCGATCGCCAATGGATGGCTGGAACCTTGCTCCACTGCCGCCGCAATGCTCAGCAGTGCATTTGCTTCCATCGCACTGAAAGATTCGACCTCGGTCACCTGCGGTTTACCCAGTGTGAGGGTACCGGTTTTATCGAATGCGATGGTCTGGATGCGGCTGAGACGTTCCAGCGCGGCGCCACCTTTGATCAGGGCGCCCTGTCGCGCGGCCGCCGCTAAGCCAGAGGTGATTGCAGCGGGGGTAGAAATCACCAGCGCACAAGGGCAACCAATTAACAGCAGCGTCAGGCCTTTATAAATCCACGGCAACCACGCTGCCCCCGCTAACAGTGGCGGCAGCACCATCACTAACAGCGCCAGCAGCATAATGGCAGGCGTATAAATGCGGCTGAAGCGATCGATAAAGCGCTCAACCGGTGCACGGTGGCTTTCAGCTTCTTCGATGAGCTGTAGGATGCGATCAATCGCGCTCTGGCCAGGTTCGGAGATGACTTTCAGCGTGACCAGGCGATCCACGCTAGTGGCGCCCGCCATCACCGTTTCGCCCGGCTGACGGGCAACCGGCACGGACTCGCCCGTCAGCGCACTTTCATCAAAACTGGCGCTCTGGTTTAGCAGCTCGCCATCGGCCGGCAAACGACCGCCAGCCGCGACTTCAATCGTATCGCCAGGATGCAAGTCAGCCAGCGCCACCTGCTCGCGCTGCGTGCCTTTCAAACGCGTAGCAGTATCGGGGCGCAGTGCCATTAACGCCGTCACACCGCGTCGTGCGCGAGAAGCTGCAAATGACTCCAGCCTTTCACCCAGTTGGAACAGCAACAGCACCATCGCGGCTTCAGCATGTGCGCCAATCACCAACGCACCGGTGGCGGCAAGGGTCATCAGGGTTTCGATACTGAAGGGTGAACCGCCTCGCAGCAGTTTCCACGCGCTGAATGCAATCGGAGCCAGGCCGATCAGCGTGGTCATCACAAACAGGCGATCGCCCCATACCGGAGAAACCTGGCTCAGCAGACAACTGGCAAGCATCAGCAGCGCCAGTAACAGCAAACCGGCATTTTCCTGCCAGCGGCGTTGCGGTGCGGGCTGAGATTGCGGATCGTTTGAGGTCAGGGTAAAACCGACATTTTTGACGGCCTGTTCGATGGCCGGGCGAATATCCTGGTCGGCATCCACCACCAGTTTTTCACTGGCAAAAATCACGCGAGCGGTGCGCACCTGCGCCAGCTGTTGTACAGCACTTTCAATTTTTCGCGCGCAGCTGGGGCAATCCATTCCGGCAATCTGCCAGCGGAATTGATGAGATGTGGATGAGGGCCTGTCGCTTTCGGCGTCGCTTTCGCCGCCGGGACTGCCGCTGTCGTTGTCACAGCAACCGCAACCACTTTCTGGTGTGGCGGGGAGGGCGGCTGAGATTTTCAGCGTCGTAGGTGAAACACTGCGAATGGCGCACAGCGGCTGGGTTTTGCTATGGGATTTTCCACAACGGCATGAATGAGAATGGGCGTGCATAGAGCCTCCGGTATCAATGCGGGCCACTGCCCGCATCCCGAATGCTACACTCTGGAGTCAACTCCAGAGTCAAGCAAAAGGTCATCTTTTCTTCAATACAGCCACAGCGAACGCACAATCATAAAGTGGCCGGCGAAATAGCAAGCGGCAACAATGGCGCTATCGGCACTGAAACGGCGGCGATAATGGGTGATAAACCAGATAATGTTGCCTAATAGCAGCAGTCCGGCGCCAACCAATAGTGAGAAGCTGTAATCCGTCGGGCGGAAGAAGTAATTCTCTGCCGCCATCCAGTTCATCACCAGCGTCATCCCAATTAGGGTACAGATCGGCCAGCGCAAATCCTCCAGCTTCGACCAGATAATGCCAATCACCACCACCCCAATCACCAGCAGCGTGACCGGAATCGGCCAGAAGAAACTCATGGTCATGTGGGCAGCAAAGCTGATGGTGTAGAGCAGATGTGACAGGAAGAATGCACCCAGCGCATAGAGCATTTGCTGGCGAGGCAGTAACGTCAGTGCATCGCCGACCAGAGTGGCAACCAGGCCAGCCAGAATCAGGTAATCGGTGGTATTGAGCGTGGGCGCTTGCCAGGCCCAGGCGACCAGCAACAGCAAGGTAACAGGTTTGAACAGCCAGCGTTGCCACTGCGGGCCACGGTATGAAGCATCAACGTACAGCCAACCGGAAAAAAGTACGGCAAGGAAAGACCAAAGCATGTTTTCTCCCTTTTCTGAACGTGCTGTTCAGAGTCATGAATTTTCCCAAAATCGCGATCTCAGTGTAAGTTACCGGCGACGAATGTGACAATCGGTCAACTCTGGTTGTATGCTTTGTCGTCTTTTACTGTTCCGACATTAACGCAAAGTGCGAGAGAAAACATGAGCAAACCACCGCTAATCTTTTTCATCGTTCTGGCGATTATTGCCGTATTGGCGACCCGTCAGTTTATTAAGCAACGCCGTGAAACCGCGGTAAATGATGCTTCACCGATTCGCTCCCTGAGCGTAGAAGTGACAACCAAACGTGAGTTTCCTTCCCCCAATCGCCGTTCGCGCCAGCTTGAATAGATTGTGGCTGAAGATATGAAGTACGAAGCCTGGTTTCATCCACTCAATGGGGCGAGTGATATCAAGGTGGTGGTGAGCGCCGATGACTATCATCCTATCGGTAAGGGCGCGAAGGGAGAGTTGAAAATGCAGGGCAGTCGCTTTGTCAGTTTCACGCCTGCGCAATAAAACGGGCCGCTGCAGCGGCCCGTATCGTTACATCTTCGGGTAATGCTTTTTCTGCCACGCCAGCAGTTCAAACACACCAAAAAAGAAAATCTTCGCTTGCGTGACGCCACTGAGTTTTGGCGCCTCTTTCGGCTGAGTCGCGCGCAGCAGAACCAGCTGCAAGCCGTGCATGATCACCATGAAGAACAGCGCCACATGCACAAAGTAGCGCAGCGGTGTCGGGAAAGGATGCACCAGATTGAGCAGCAGAAATGCCCAGACGCAAATCATCAGTAATCGTCCCAGATTAAGCCACATCGTGCGTCTCCTGTTGGCGTTGATAAAGGCGATATGCCACCTGACCGGCAATTTTTTCGCGGTACAAGTCCCAGTTAGCGGGCGCCACAGGCGTGCCGTGCTCCACTTCGCTTTCGACGTAAATCAGTGCGTTCTCCGCCAGCCAGCCGTTGTTTTCCAGCAGCGTCAGCGTCTCCAGCAGTAATCCTTTACGGAATGGTGGATCAACAAACACCACATCGAACGGCTCTCCGGGTTGGCTCAACCACTGTAGCGTATTGGTCTGCACGACGTTGCCTTGCGTCGCACGCAGGGTTTGCAGATTCTGCGACAGCTGCTGGGCAACGGAACGTTCCATCTCAAGCAGCGTAGCAGACGCCGCATAGCGTGACAGTGCTTCCAGGCCGAGCGCACCGCTACCGGCGAAGCAATCGAGACAACGCGCTTCCTGAATATCCGGCGCTAACCAGTTAAACAGGGTTTCACGCACGCGATCGGTTGTCGGGCGCAGGCCTGCGCTATCCGGCACCGGTAATTTGCGGCCGCGCCACTGTCCGCCAATGATACGAATCTGGCCAGCAGCGCCGCTGCTGCGGGGGGATTTACTCATTTTGCTCACAACTCGTCATAATTTGTTGCGTAGTTTAACGGGCGTGGCAGGCAGAAGAAACGTAAAAAAGGGTGCTGTGGTGCGCTGGCTGGAAAGTGTTAGACTACTGAGTTGATATGGGGCGCGTAATTGCCTGATTTTTACGCCGCTCACGAACAAAAAATTGAATTTTTTATCCCCTGGGAACAGCGTGCTACCGGGAATAAGCCATCGAGGAGTGTGGTTACACAATGGCAAAAGAGAAAAAACGTGGCTTTTTTTCCTGGCTAGGCTTTGGCAAAGAAGAAGAGAAGCAGCAGCCTGCGGAAGAGCAGCAACCGGCCGAAGCGGCGCAACAGCCGATCGCTGAAGAGAGCGCGTTAGCAAGCGCCGAAGCGCAGGCGGAAGAGACGGTTGCCGTCACTGAGCACGTAGCCGAAGAACAACGGGCACAGCCGGAAGCGGTGGTGTCCAAGCCGATCACGGCAATTGAAGAGGAAGTGCTACCGGAGGAGGAAATCCATCCGGACGTAGCACCTGTCGAAGAAGAGCCTCAGGCAGAAGAACTGATTGTTGAAGCGCCTGCTGCGCAGCACGAGCCGGAGATCGAAGAAGCGTCCGTTGCGCCAGTAGTTGCGCAGTACGAGCCGGAAATCGAAGAAGCGGTCGTTGAGCCAGTGATTGCGCAGCATGAGCCAGAGATCGAAGAAGCGGTCGTTGAGCCAGTGGTTGGGCAGCATGAGCCAGAGATCGAGGAAGCGGCTGTTGAGCCACTCGTTGCGCAGCATGAGCCGGAAATCGAAGAAGCAGCCGTTGAATCGGAAGACGACGCGTTAAGCGACGAAGAACTTGAAGCCTTGGCGTTGGCCGAAACCTATGCGGAAGACGCTGAAGCCGAAGCGCAGGATACTGTCAGCGATTTACCGCTGGCCGCAGCGCCGCTGATCACGCAGGAGCAGGATCGTCCGACCAAAGAGGGCTTCTTTGCTCGCCTCAAGCGCAGCCTGGTCAAAACCCGAGAAAACCTCGGTTCCGGTTTTGTTAGCCTGTTCCGCGGCAAAAAAATCGATGATGACCTGTTTGAAGAGCTGGAAGAGCAGTTGCTGATTGCTGATGTGGGTGTAGAGACCACGCGCCGCATCATCACCAATCTGACGCAGCAGGCTAACCGCAAGCAGTTGCGTGATGCTGAAGCACTTTACGGCCTGCTGAAAAGTGAAATGGCCGGCATTCTGGAAAAGGTTGATCAGCCACTGGATGTGGGCGGCAAAACGCCGTTTGTTATCCTGATGGTAGGCGTCAACGGCGTGGGTAAAACCACCACTATCGGTAAGCTGGCGCGTCAATATCAGGCTCAGGGAAAATCAGTGATGTTGGCGGCGGGTGATACCTTCCGTGCAGCAGCAGTGGAACAGCTTCAGGTCTGGGGTCAGCGTAACAACATTCCTGTGGTGGCTCAGCATACGGGTGCTGACTCGGCTTCCGTTATCTTCGACGCCATTCAGGCCGCGAAGTCACGCAACGTCGATGTACTCATTGCAGATACCGCTGGTCGCCTGCAGAACAAAGCCCATCTGATGGAAGAGCTGAAAAAAATCACCCGCGTGATGAAAAAGCTGGATGAGGATGCACCACATGAAGTGATGTTAACCCTCGATGCCAGCACCGGGCAAAACGCCGTTAGCCAGGCCAAACTGTTCCATGAAGCGGTAGGACTGACCGGGATCACGCTGACCAAGCTGGACGGCACCGCCAAAGGTGGTGTGATCTTCTCGGTTGCCGATCAGTTTGGTATTCCGATTCGTTATATCGGTGTCGGGGAAGGCATCGAGGATTTACGGCCGTTTAAGGCCGCAGACTTTATTGAGGCACTGTTTGCCCGAGAGGAATGATTGGGATGATTCGCTTTGAAGAGGTCAGTAAAGCATACCTGGGAGGACGTCAGGCGCTGCAGGGAGTGGATTTCCATCTTCGCCCCGGCGAAATGGCATTCCTGACCGGCCACTCCGGTGCAGGGAAAAGTACCTTGCTGAAGCTGATTTGTGGCATTGAGCGCCCGAGCGCCGGGCAAATCTGGTTTAGCGGCCACGATATTTCACGTCTGCGTCGCAGCGAAGTGCCTTTCCTGCGACGTCAGATCGGGATGATTTTCCAGGATCACCACTTGCTGATGGATCGTTCGGTCTATGACAACGTGGCGATTCCACTGATCATTTCCGGCGCCAGTGGTGAAGATATTCGTCGCCGTGTATCGGCAGCGCTGGATAAAGTCGGCTTGCTCGACAAAGCGAAGAGTTATCCGATCCAGCTTTCTGGTGGTGAACAGCAACGTGTGGGTATTGCCCGCGCGGTGGTGAACAAACCTGCGGTGCTGCTGGCGGACGAACCCACCGGTAATCTGGATGATGCCCTGTCAGAAGACATTCTGCGCCTGTTTGAAGAGTTCAATCGTGTTGGTGTGACCGTCTTAATGGCGACGCACGACACCGGGCTGATTGCCCGCCGCAATTACCGCTTGATGACGCTGAATCAGGGACGCCTGCACGGAGGCCATGATGGTCAATAAACGCAATAAGCGCCCAGCGGCGCCGAAGGCGGCGAAGGCGCCTTCAAAAAGTAAGGCGCTGAAAGGCGGCTGGCAGGAGCAGTGGCGCTATGCGCTGCGCGGTACGCTCTCGGATATGTGGCGTCAGCCGCTGGCCACGCTGCTGACCGTGATGGTGATTGCTATCTCGCTGACGCTGCCGAGCGTCTGCTATATGGTGTGGAAAAACGTCAGCCAGGCGGCGACGCAGTGGTATCCGGCACCGCAGTTGACGGTGTATCTGGATAAAGCGCTGGATGATACGGCGGCTGAGAATGTCGCTGCTGAGCTGAAAAAGTTAGATGGCGTGGATAACGTTAACTATCTGACCCGTGAAGAAGCGCTGAATGAGTTCCGCAACTGGTCTGGTTTCGGCGGTTCAATGGACATGCTGGAGCAAAACCCGCTGCCTGCCGTGGCCATCATCACGCCGAAACTGAATTTCCAGAATTCAGACACTATGGCTAACCTGCGCGACCGCGTGTCGAAAGTGCAGGGTGTGGATGAAGTGCGCATGGATGACAGCTGGTTTGCCCGTTTAGCGGCGTTAACCGGGCTGGTAGGGCAAATTGCTTCGATGATTGGTCTGCTGATGGTGGTGGCGGTGTTCCTGGTGATTGGTAACAGCGTGCGCCTGAGCATCTTTGCCCGTCGCGATACCATTAACGTGCAAAAGCTGATTGGTGCCACCGACGGCTTTATCTTGCGTCCGTTCCTGTATGGCGGCGCGCTGTTAGGTTTCAGTGGTGCAGTGCTTTCACTGCTGCTGTCCGAAGTGCTGGTACTGCGTCTGCAATCAGTCGTAGCGCAGGTGGCGACGGTGTTTGGCACCACCTTTGTTCTTGAAGGTTTTTCCTGGGACGAAGGGCTGCTACTGCTGCTCATCGCCGCCATTATTGGCTGGGTTGCCGCATGGTTAGCCACTGTACAACATTTACGCCGATTTACGCCGCAGTAACCAACAGCAACGTTTTTTGATATACTCTTCCTCTGCTGCCGACGATCTGGGAGCAGAGGAATCTTCCTATTTTCCCCGCCGTCATCTGTGTGTAAAATATTCACTGCTAATATTGAACTTGTGGATAACTTTGTCGTCCAAGTAGCACAGATTGCTTTTGGTTTTTTCGCGACGTTGACATAATGTAACGTCTGCGCAAAATACCGCGCAGCAAGTCCATTGAATTTGTGAGGGTTTGAATGACCAAAGAAATGCAAACTTTAGCGATTGCGCCTCTGGGTAACCTGGAATCTTATGTCCGGGCTGCCAACAACTGGCCGGTATTAACGGCAGAAGAGGAGAAGGCATTAGCGGAGAAACTGCATTACCAGGGCGATCTGGATGCAGCTAAGACGCTGATCCTGTCTCACCTGCGCTTTGTTGTTCATATTGCTCGTAACTACTCCGGTTACGGCCTGCCACAGGCGGACCTGATTCAGGAAGGTAACATCGGCCTGATGAAGGCGGTGCGTCGCTTCAACCCTGAAGTTGGCGTGCGTCTGGTGTCATTTGCCGTGCACTGGATCAAAGCAGAGATTCACGAATACGTGCTGCGTAACTGGCGTATTGTGAAAGTCGCGACCACGAAAGCCCAGCGCAAGCTGTTCTTTAATCTGCGTAAAAGCAAACAGCGTCTTGGTTGGTTTAATCAGGATGAAGTGGAGATGGTTGCGCGCGAGTTGGGCGTGAGCAGCAAAGATGTCCTCGAGATGGAATCTCGTATGGCCGCGCAGGATATGACTTTCGACATGTCTTCGGATGACGAAGCTGGCGAAGGTAAGCCGATGGCACCGGTACTCTATCTGCAGGATAAAACCTCAGACTTTGCCGACGGCATTGAAGAGGATAACTGGGATGCGCACGCTGCTGATAAGCTGAGCGATGCCATGCTGAGCCTTGATGAGCGCAGCCAGCACATCATCCGCGCCCGTTGGCTGGATGATGAGAATAAAACCACTTTGCAGGAGTTGGCCGACAAATATGGCGTCTCTGCAGAGCGTGTGCGTCAGCTGGAAAAGAACGCCATGAAGAAACTGCGTATGGCGATTGAAGCCTGATAACCATCGGGTGAAAAACGGGGCGACTTTATAGTCGCCCTTTTTATTTGCCCGCAGTCCGTAGCCGCGCAATGTATTGCGCATCAGTCACCAACCCTGGCGCTTCAGGACAGCGCGATAAATCGCGCCGTTACGTGTCCGCAATAATTAGCGCACCCAGCCATCGGCCTGCGCGCGAAAACCACAGGCCTGCATAAAGGCCGCGCGCACACTCTGATCGTCGTCGCCGTCATCGGCTACCCACCAATCTGCCAGCGCGCTATTCTGCGCGATAGTCTCTTCCAGCAAATATTGCCCGACTCCACGGCGGCGCGTCACTTCGCGCACGGTGAGGTGTGAAATCTTCCCCTGCGTGCCACAAATCTCCAGCTGCAACCCGCCCAACAGACGATCGTTAAACCTTGCCGCATACAAGCGCTGCGTCTCGCTTAATGCAGCCTCAAGTTGCGAAATATCGATCTGCGACCAGACTTTAGCTAAATCCAACCGATCCTGCGGCGTGAGTGCGGTGATTCGCTGAATAGTGAGCTTCATTACCCTTACCTGTACTGCCAGAAAGGCCATAGTGTAGCGAATTTAGACAGTCAGCGTGCTGTCACTTTTTTGCGATGAAAATAGGTCAAATGCCAGCCACTTTGCCAGGATTGTGGAGGAAGCCATCAATGTTAGCTGAAAAAGCCAGCATAACGCGCTGGCATTTTGGCTAAAAACCGGCCATAAAAACCAGATGATTCTGCTGTGCAACGCGACTAATACTGAATATGTCAGTTGATTTACAGAAGAAAGTTCCTGTTTAATAACCTGAAAAATAAAGCCTTATTACCAATAAATGCCAGAAAAGAGCGCTAACTCATTATTCTTGAATCAGTTTTCCTCTTTGACTGGCAGAAAATAAACCAAACACAACGACACACGACACAACAGATGGGGAAGTTCGCATGAAAATGAGTAAAGGACGCGCATTACTGGCGGGTTGCGTTGCGCTGGCGCTGAGCCACGCGGCACTGGCGAAAGATATCAAGATTGCCATCGTTGGCGCAGCAACTGGTCCGGTTGCACAATACGGTGATATGCAGTTCACCGGTGCAGCGCAAGCCATTAAGGACATCAACGCCAAAGGTGGCGTGAACGGTGACAAACTGGTTGGCGTGGAATATGACGACGCCTGTGACCCGAAACAAGCGGTTGCAGTGGCCAACAAAGTGGTTAACGACGGCATCAAGTATGTGATCGGCCACCTGTGCTCCTCTTCTACTCAGCCTGCTTCCGACATCTATAACGATGAAGGCATTCTGATGATCACCCCAGCGGCAACCGCACCAGAGCTGACCGCGCGTGGCTATGCGGATGTGCTGCGTACTACCGGTCTGGATTCCGATCAGGGTCCAACCGCTGCAACTTACATTCTCAATGAGATCAAACCAAAACGTATCGCTGTGGTGCATGACAAGCAGCAGTACGGTCAGGGACTGGCCGAATCGGTGCAGAAAACCCTGAAAGCCAAAGGCGGCAATGTGGTGCTGTTCGAAGGTATCACCGCGGGCGATAAAGATTTCTCTACGCTGATTGCGCGTCTGAAGAAAGAAAACGTCGATTTCGTTTACTACGGTGGCTACTACCCAGAGCTGGGCCAGATTCTGCGTCAGGCAAAAGCAGCCGGTCTGACTGCTGGCTTCATGGGTCCAGAAGGTGTAGGCAACGCCTCACTGTCTAACATCGCCGGTGATGCATCTGAAGGCCTGTACGTCACCTTGCCGAAACGTTATGACCAGTTGCCAGAGAACAAGGCGATTGTTGAAGCCATCAAAGCCAATACCGCGTCTAACCGTAAAGATCCAACCGGTCCGTTCGTCTGGACCACCTATGCGGCCATTCAGTCGCTGGTGGCCGGTATTGAACGTAGCAAGAGCGCTGAGCCAGATGCCATTGCTAAAAACCTGAAAGAGGGCGCAGCGGTTCCAACGGTGATGGGCAACCTGAACTGGGATCAGAAAGGCGACCTGAAGGGCTTCGAATTTGGTGTCTTCAAATGGCACAAAGACGGTTCCTCTACCGCTGTTAAGTAATTCCCAACCTTAAATAGTTTGGCCCTCTCTTTTGCCGGAGAGGGCTGGGGGAGGGACAGCGCGTACCGTCTTGATGGGATCCCGCGCGCCTGTTCCCTCACCCTAACCCTCTGCCAAAAGGGAGAGGGGATTTTTAGTCCACATGCAGGTCCTCACTATGTCCGAGCAGTTTCTCTATTTCATTCAGCAGATGTTCAACGGGGTCACCCTCGGGAGCACTTACGCGCTGATCGCCATTGGTTACACCATGGTTTACGGCATCATCGGCATGATCAACTTCGCCCATGGCGAGGTGTATATGATCGGCAGCTATGTCTCCTTTATTGTGATTGCCGCCCTGATGATGATGGGCATCGATACCACGTGGCTGATGATCGCCGCCGGTTTTGTGATGGCGGTGATCATCTCCAGCGCTTACGGCTGGAGCATTGAGCGCGTGGCGTACAAACCCGTGCGCTCCTCTAAGCGTTTGATCGCCCTCATCTCGGCTATCGGGATGTCGATCTTCCTGCAGAACTACGTCAGTCTGACGCAAGGTTCGCGCGATCTGGCGTTGCCAAGCCTGATTACCGGCCAGTGGACGCTGGGCGAGAGCAACGGCTTTGCTGCCACGCTCTCCACCATGCAGCTGGTGATTTGGGTCGTGACCTTCCTGTCGATGCTGGCTCTGACGCTGTTTATTCGTTATTCACGTATGGGCCGCGCCTGCCGCGCCTGTGCGGAAGACCTGAAAATGGCCAGTCTGCTGGGGATTAACACTGACCGCGTGATCTCACTGACCTTCATTATTGGTGCGGCGATGGCGGCGGTGGCGGGCGTGCTGCTCGGCCAGTTCTACGGCTCTATTAACCCGTTCATCGGCTTTATGGCCGGGATGAAGGCGTTTACCGCTGCGGTACTGGGCGGCATCGGCAGTATTCCGGGCGCGATGATTGGTGGTCTGGTGCTCGGTATCGCTGAAGCGCTGACCTCGGCGTATCTGTCGACTGAATACAAAGATGTGGTGTCATTCGCACTGCTGATTGTAGTGCTGCTGGTGATGCCTACCGGCATTCTGGGCCGTCCGGAGGTAGAGAAAGTATGAAACGCCTCGGTCTGGTCAACGCCGTGATTTCAACGGTGATGTTACTGATTCTCGCCACCTTCTTTATGGGCGTCCGTCTTGATCTTGATGGCACCAAACTGGTGGTGGCTAACGCTGGCGCGGCGCGCTGGAACTGGATTTTCATCGGCTGTGCGGTGGTTTTTGTCTTCCAGCTGCTGCGCCCGGTGTTCCATGGAAAGTTCAAACGCAGCGGTAAAGGCTTTGTGCTGCCGGGCTTCGATGGTTCGACGCCAAAGCAAAAGCTGGTGATGGCGCTGTTGATTGCTGCTGCGGTGCTGTGGCCGTTTCTGGTGTCGCGCGGCAGTGTCGATATCGCCACATTAACGCTGATCTACGTGATGCTCGGTCTCGGCCTCAACGTGGTGGTCGGCCTGTCTGGTTTGCTGGTGCTGGGCTACGGTGGTTTCTATGCCATCGGCGCTTACACCTTCGCGCTGCTCAATCACTATTACGGTTTTGGTTTCTGGGAAAGCCTGCCGCTGGCGGGGATTGTCGCAGGTGCGTTTGGCCTGATGCTCGGCTTCCCGGTACTGCGCCTGCGCGGTGACTATCTGGCGATTGTGACGCTCGGCTTCGGTGAAATCGTGCGTATTCTGCTGCTCAACAGCACTTCGATCACTGGTGGTCCAAACGGTATTGCGCAGATCCCTAAACCGAGCCTGTTTGGCATTGAGTTTGGGCGTCGCGTCAGTGAAGGCGGCTGGACTACTTTCCATGAGCTAACGGGCCTGCAGTACGATCCTAACCACCGTGTAATCTTCCTCTATCTGGTGGCGCTGCTGCTGGTGGTGCTGACCTTGTTCGTGATTAACCGTTTGCTGCGTATGCCATTGGGTCGCGCGTGGGAAGCGCTGCGTGAAGATGAGATCGCCTGTCGTTCATTGGGACTCAGCCCAACACGCATCAAGCTGACCGCTTTCACCATCAGCGCCGTGTTCGCCGGTTTTGCTGGCACGCTGTTTGCCGCACGTCAGGGTTTTGTTAGCCCGGAATCCTTCACCTTCGTCGAATCAGCCTTTGTGCTGGCGATTGTGGTACTGGGCGGCATGGGTTCGCAGTTTGCGGTGATCCTCGCGGCCGTGCTGCTGGTGGTGTCGCGCGAATTGATGCGTGATCTGAACGAGTACAGCATGCTGGTGTTGGGTGGTTTGATGGTGCTGATGATGATTTGGCGTCCGCAAGGATTGTTGCCGATGAAACGTCCACACCTGAAGTTGAAAAGCAGTAAACAAGGAGAGCAGGCATGAGTCAGCCTTTGTTAGCCGTTGAAGGCTTGATGATGCGCTTTGGCGGGCTGTTGGCCGTCAACAATGTGGCGCTGGAACTGCATCCCCAGGAAATCGTGTCACTGATCGGGCCGAACGGTGCCGGTAAAACCACGGTGTTCAACTGCCTGACCGGTTTTTACAAGCCGACCGGCGGTACCATCAAACTGCGCGATCAGGAGTTGCAGGGCCAGCCAGGCCAGAAGATTGCGCGTATGGGCATCGTGCGTACTTTCCAGCACGTGCGACTGTTCCGTGAGATGACGGTGATTGAAAACCTGCTGGTCGCGCAGCATCAGCATCTGAAAAGTGGCGTGTTCTCCGGCCTGTTCAAAACCCCGGCGTTCCGTCGCGGGGAGAGTGAAGCGCTGGATCGTGCTGCCACCTGGCTGGATCGCATCGGCCTGCTGGAGCTGGCCAATCGCCAGGCGGGCAACCTCGCTTACGGCCAGCAGCGTCGTCTGGAGATTGCGCGCTGCATGGTGACGCGTCCGGAAATCCTGATGCTGGATGAGCCTGCCGCAGGACTTAACCCACGCGAAACCCACGAACTGGACGAACTGATTGCCGAACTGCGCGGTGAGCATAAGGTCTCGGTACTGTTAATCGAACACGATATGAAGCTGGTGATGGGCATTTCTGACCGCATTTATGTGGTGAACCAGGGCACACCGCTGGCTAACGGTACGCCGGAAGAAGTGCGTAACAATCCGGATGTGATCCGTGCTTATTTAGGTGAGGCGTAATATGGCAAACCCAATTTTAACGTTGCAAGGGGTGAGTGCCCATTACGGCCCGATTCAGGCACTGCACAACATCAACCTGCACATCAGTCAGGGTGAAATTGTCACCCTGATTGGGGCTAACGGCGCAGGTAAAACCACGTTGCTCGGCACCCTGTGCGGTGAACCGCGTGCCACCAGTGGCACTATTATCTTCGACGGCAAAGAGATCACTGACTGGCAAACCGCCAAAATCATGCGTGAAGCGATTGCGATTGTGCCGGAAGGCCGCCGCGTGTTTTCCCGGATGACGGTGGAAGAGAACCTGGCGATGGGCGGTTTCTTTGCCACGCGCCAGCAGTATCAGGAGCGCATTGAGCGGGTTTATCAGCTGTTCCCGCGTCTGGCTGAACGTAAAGTGCAGCGCGCGGGCACCATGTCCGGTGGTGAACAGCAGATGCTGGCGATCGGTCGTGCGCTAATGAGTCAGCCGCGTTTGCTGTTACTCGACGAACCTTCTTTAGGTTTAGCACCGATTATTATTCAGCAGATTTTCGATACGATTGAACAGTTGCGTAAAGAGGGCATGACCATTTTCCTGGTGGAGCAAAACGCCAACCAGGCGCTGAAGCTCGCCGATCGCGGCTACGTGCTGGAGAACGGTCATGTGGTGCTGGAAGACAGTGGTGAAGCGTTGCTGTCCAACGAAGCGGTACGCAGCGCTTACCTCGGTGCCTGACCTGGCTTACTTGCCAGCTTGCGGTTGGGCAGTGCTCGCTATCCTCACGTACTACGTGTACGTTCCGGTGGCTGCGCGCTGTCCGCCCGCAATCTGGCTGCGCCGCCGACGGTCTGATAGAAGGTGCGGTCTGACTGCAACGCTGGCGGTCTAAACAGTGGCTCAAGTTTGAGATAACTTGTGCCACTTTAAACTTTCTAATACGCGCAATCTCCGTCACATTCCCGTCATAAACCTGTTATTAATCCGTCATTTCCCCGTGTCATGTTACTTCGCGAACAAAAAAATGCGTGATATCGCGCGTACCTAACAGCACAGGAAAAAACTTATGTCCGCTTTTACGCTTCGTCCCCGCCTGATGAGTGTTTTGCTTGGTCTGGCGCTCAGTGGTAACGCGCTGGCTGCCACTGACATTCCTTTCTGGCACTCAATGGAAGGCGAGTTAGGCAAAGAAGTCGATTCTCTGGCACAACGTTTTAACCAGGCTCACCCAGAATACAAAATCGTACCGACTTACAAAGGTAACTACGAGCAGAGCCTGGCAGCGGGTATCGCTGCTGTGCGTACCGGTAAAGCACCGGCGATTCTGCAGGTTTACGAAGTGGGTACGGCGACCATGATGGCTTCAAAAGCTATCGTGCCTGTGCATGACGTGTTTAAAGACGCGGGCGTGCAGATGGATCCAAAACAGTTCGTGCCAGCGGTTGCAGGTTATTACAGCGACAGCAATGGCCAGCTGATCTCTCAGCCGTTCAACAGCTCAACCCCAGTGCTGTACTACAACAAAGATGCCTTCAAGAAAGCCGGTCTGAACCCAGACCAGCCGCCTAAAACCTGGCAGGAACTGGCAAAAGACGCCGACGCACTGCGTAAAGCGGGCATGACTTGTGGTTACGCCAGCGGCTGGCAGGGTTGGATTCAAATCGAAAACTTCAGCGCCTGGCATGCACTGCCGGTTGCCACCAAAAACAACGGCTTTGACGGTACCGATGCGGTATTGGAATTCAACAAGCCGGTTCAGGTGCGCCACATCCAGATGCTGGAAGACATGAACAAGAAGGGTGATTTCACCTACTTCGGTCGTAAAGATGAATCCACCGCGAAGTTCTATAACGGCGACTGCGGCATCACCACGGCCTCATCCGGTTCACTGGCGGATATCAAGCATTACGCGAAATTCAACTTCGGCGTTGGCATGATGCCTTACGACTCAACTGTGCCTAACGCACCGCAGAACGCCATCATCGGCGGCGCAAGCCTGTGGGTGATGAAAGGCAAAGATGCCGACACCTACAAGGGCGTAGCCGAGTTCATGAAGTTCCTGGCTCAGCCAGAAATCGCCGCAGAATGGCACCAGAAGACCGGTTACCTGCCAATCACCACTGCTGCATATGAGCTGACCAAGCAACAGGGCTTCTATGACAAGAACCCAGGCGCAGACATCGCCACACGTCAGATGCTGAACAAAGATCCACTGCCGTTCACCAAAGGCATGCGTCTGGGCAACATGCCACAGATTCGTACCATTGTGGACGAAGAGCTGGAAGGCGTGTGGACGGGCAAACAGGCGCCACAAGCTGCACTAGATAACGCTGTGAAGCGCGGAAACGAACTGCTGCGTCGTTTTGAACAGCAAGTGAAGTAATTCCGTTGTCTCGGGGCTGGCGCATGGCGTCAGCCCCGATTTCTCTTTTGGCGAGTCTGCTATGTCCTCATCACGCCCTGTTTTTCGCTCCCGTTTTTTGCCCTATTTGCTGGTGGCACCACAACTGGTGATTACCGCTATTTTCTTCCTGTGGCCGGCCGGTGAAGCGCTGTGGTATTCGCTGCAAAGCATCGATCCCTTTGGTATTTCCAGCACCTTCGTCGGGCTGGATAACTTCAAACGCCTGTTCAGCGACAGCTATTACCTCGACTCTTTCTGGACCACCATCGAATTCAGCGCACTGGTTACGGTGTGCGGCATGACCTTCTCGCTGCTGCTGGCGGCTCTGGTCGACTACGTGATGCGTCTGAAAAAACTGTACCAAACGCTATTGCTGCTGCCTTACGCCGTTGCACCGGTGGTCGCTGCCGTGCTGTGGATGTTCCTGTTCAACCCTGGCCTCGGCCTGTTCAGCCATCTGCTGAACCAGATTGGCTATAACTGGAACTACGCGCAAAACAGCGGTCAGGCGATGTTCCTGATCGTGCTGGCATCCATCTGGCAGCAGATGAGCTACAACTTCCTGTTCTTCTTTGCCGCACTGCAGTCGATCCCCAAATCGCTGGTGGAAGCGGCGGCGATAGACGGTGCTGGACCGGTGCGTCGCTTCTTCAATCTGTCACTGCCGCTGATCACCCCGGTGAGTTTCTTCCTGCTGGTGGTCAACCTGGTGTATGCCTTCTTCGACACCTTCCCGGTGATCGATGCCGCGACCGGCGGCGGTCCGGTGCAGGCCACTACCACGCTGATCTACAAAATTTATCGCGAAGGCTTTACCGGTCTGGATCTCTCGTCCTCTGCCGCGCAATCCGTGGTGCTGATGCTGCTGGTGATTGGCCTGACGATCCTGCAATTCCGCTTTAGCGAGCGTAAGGTGCAATACCAATGATTGAGAATCGACGCGGGCTGGACATCTTCAGCCATACCCTGCTGGTGCTCGGTGTCCTGACCATTCTGTTCCCACTGTACGTGGCGATAGTCGCCGCCACGCTGGATAACGAAGCGGTGTATCAGGTGCCGATGACCTTAGTGCCCGGCACACATCTGTGGGACAACATTTCGCGCATCTGGACCCAGGGCGTCAACGGCAGCGGTCCGGCCTTTGGCATGATGATGCTCAACAGCCTGATCATGGCACTCGGCATCACGGTGGGTAAAATCGCGGTGTCGATGCTCTCCGCGTTTGCACTGGTGTGGTTCCGTTTCCCGTTGCGCTCGCTGTTCTTCTGGCTGATCTTCATCACCCTGATGCTGCCGGTGGAAGTGCGTATCTTTCCGACGGTAGAAGTGATTTCAAACCTGCACATGCTCGACAGCTACAGTGGCTTAACCCTGCCGCTCATGGCTTCAGCAACTGCGACCTTCCTGTTCCGCCAGTTCTTTATGTCGTTGCCGGATGAGCTGATTGAAGCGGCGCGCATTGATGGCGCCAGCCCGATGCGCTTCTTCTGGGACATCGTTTTGCCACTGTCCAAAACCAACCTCGCGGCGCTGTTCGTGATCACCTTTATCTACGGCTGGAACCAGT